>CAIKZJ010000371.1 GCA_903831845.1 uncultured Ignavibacteriota bacterium | reverse complement strand
GAAATGACATTAATCCTCCGCTGAATTATAAAATTTTAGTTAAGTTCTTTGCAATTATCATCCTCTGCACTTCTGAAGTCCCTTCGCCTATAGTCACGAGCTTGACGTCGCGGTAAAGTTTTTCGACGGGGAAGTCTTTTGTGAATCCGTATCCGCCATGTATCTGAACGGCCTCATTCGTCGCTCTGACGGCCACTTCGCTCGCGAAGAGTTTCGCCATTGAGGAAATCATGTTTATGTTTTCGCCGTTGTCCTTCATAGTTGCGGATTTAAAAATCATCAGCCTGGCGGCGTCCGCTTCCGTGGCAAGTTCGGCTATCTTGAACTGCGTTGCCTGAAATTCGCTCAGAGGTTTGCCGAATTGTTTTCTCTGTTTCGCGTATTTGATTGAATTATCTATCGCTCCCTGCGCGATGCCGAGCGACAGAGCAGCTATAGCTATCCTTCCGCCGTCCAGAATTTTAAGCACCTGTCTGAAACCTTCGTTTTCTTTTCCGATAAGATTTTCCGCGGGAATTTCGACGTTTTCAAAAATCAGTTCCGCTGTATCGGATGCGCGCATGCCGAGCTTGTTTTCCTTCTTGCCGATTCTGAATCCGGGCATGCCGGGTTCAAGTATGAAAGCGGAAATTCCGTTTTTCGGATTTGATTTGTCAGTAACCGCAGTTACAACGTAAACGCCGGCGACCGTACCCTGTGTTATAAACATTTTATTTCCGTTGAGTATGTATTTGTCGCCTTTCTTTTCAGCGAATGAAGCCATCGAAGCGGCGTCGCTGCCCGAAACATTCTCCGTCAGTCCCCATGCGCCCATTTTTCTTCCGGAAGTAAGGTCTGGAAGATATTTCCTCTTCTGTTCTTCGTTCGCGAACTGGTAAATGTGGTTCGTGCAGAGACCGTTGTGCGAGGCTATTATTAATCCAATAGAAGGGTCTATTTTCGAGATTTCTTCTATTATTATGGCATATTCAACAGTGCTGAAAGCCGCTCCGCCGTATTCTTCGGGAAATATTATCCCGAGAAATCCCATTTCGCCGAGTTTCGAAACAATTTCCTTCGGAAATTCCTGAGTTTCGTCGTATTTCATCACAAAGGGAGCAATTTCCTTGCGGGCGAAATCTGCCGCCAATTTTTGTATCTCTTTCTGGTGTTCAGACAGTTGAAATTCCATAGTTAAAATTAATTAAATTAGGTTTTAAGTTAAATGATTTTAATCATTTAAACAATTGAAAGTGAATAAAATTCAGTACTCCGGAAATTCAATGTCAAATTCATTTACGTCGTGACTATGCAGGAGTGTAGTCACGAGAGGGAACTGCACTTCCCGAAGCTGAAAACATAAGATTACTTGCTGTCTTCAAAAGTATTTACATTTATAAAACTATTTTATTTATATTTGTCCATCAGCCGGTTTTCCCTGTTTTTCGAATATACGCCGGCTGCGTACCGGGAAATATTTATGTACTATTTATAAAAGAAGAAAATGTTAATTCAATATTTTATAAATTTTATTTTTTAGCTATGAGAAATATATCACTGACTATCCCTTTAATTCTCGCTGTATTTCTGTTATCGTTCGGATTTCAGGGGGATAAATCCGACAAACTTGTTGTAAACAACGTTGTCATACAGTTTGAAGGCACTAACGCCAACGGAAATAATCTCTGGCTCGATAATTTTTCTTTCGGAGTGAGGTATCTCAACGACCTGACTATTCCGTCAATGTCGCTGAAGGATAAGAACTATTTCATGCCGGGAGTATCCTCGGCTTCCATCAGCCCTGTTGTAACGGTGCTGAACGCAGGCAGGAATACTTCGTCCGACGCTTCAATAACATTGACGGACGGCGGTACTTACACTTCTACGAAACCCGTAGGCTCCGTCACGGGCGGCGCGACGGCGAACATAACGTTCGATCCGCTCACTTTTAACATCAACACAACAAAAAACCTGAAAGCGTACATAACCTGGGGTACTGACCAGAACCACAACAACGACACGCTGTCCCAGGCGACTGTGTTTCTCGCAGGCGTTCAGAAAAAAATTCTTTTCGAAGCGCACACAGCCACAACATGCGCGCCCTGCGCTTCACAGAACCCGTATCTCGACGCTTATATTCAGACACATTTCGATTCAATAGTGCCGATTAAATATCACGTATGGTGGCCTGCTCTCGGCGATCCGATGTACGGCGCCAACATACCGCAGCAGCGCGTAAGAACGCTGTATAATTCGGTTAGCGCTGTGCCGTGTCTTACTATTGACGGCGTTCATCAGCAGGTAAGCGGTTACTCGACCGAGTCGAACCTCTCGACCCCGTTTAATACACGCAGGGCGATGGGCTCGCCGATCGGACTTTCGGTTACCGATACAAGGCTTACAGGCGATACAATAAAAGCCACAATCACAATTAATGTCGTCTCTGCGCTTCCGTCCAACATCGACTACCGCCTCAGAATATGCGCGGTTGAAAGAACAATCGCGTACCAGACCCCTCCGGGCTCAAACGGCGAAACAGTTTTCCACGATGTGTTCAGATGGATGTACCCGAATTCCGACGGTATTTCAATTAATTACACTCCCGGTACTTACACAGTCGAGTATAAATACAAAAGGGACGCGAACTGGGCTGATTCATCGCTTTACACTGCTGTGTTCATTCAGGACGAATATACACACAGTGTCATAAACGCGGCAAAGTCAAGAAATACTTATTTCGACGACGTAAAACTTCCGCCTGTTACTGATAATTCTGTTCATCCGGTTTCGTACCTTAATCCCGACGAGCCGCAGCTCAGCGTGGCAAACGGTCTGACAGTTGAAAATATGGAAGCTACTTTCCCGCCGGTGGGATGGAAAATAATAAACAACGATTTCAATTTCACGTTCTGGCAGTACATATACGCGGCTGTCAACGGTCCTTCGTTCCCGGGTTCCAGAGCTGTTAGAATGAGTTACTATTCATATGCCGAGAACATAGGAACAACTGACCTAATAAGAACCAAGGTTTATAACAACGTAAGTCCGAACGACACAATCAGTTTCGACTGGGCGTATGCTCAGCGTCCCGGCTACAGCGACAGGCTTACCGTAAAAATATCGACCGACGGCGGAACAACGTTCCCGTTCACGATATTCGACAGAAACGGCGCGACGCTTGCGACTGCAGGAACTTCAAGTTCAAGCTTCGTCCCGACGGCATCGCAGTGGAGCACGTTCTCCGTATGCTTCGCTAACGCGACCGATATAAACAATCAGGGGCTGCTCACAGCAGGCGAATTCCGTCTGGCGCAGAACTATCCCAATCCGTTCAATCCCGTTACCAGCATAGAATTCAACCTTCCGAAATCGTCTTTCGTCTCACTGAAGGTCTATGACCTGACGGGCAGGGAAGTAAGAAACCTTATATCGGAAAGAATGGACGGCGGAATTCACTCCGTCAGTTTCAACGCCGAAGGATTATCTTCAGGAGTGTATTTCTACAGACTTGAAGCGGGCGAATTCTCATCCGTTAAAAAAATGATTTTATTGAAATAACAAACGTAATAATTTTCCTTTCAAACCTTGAAAGCGGGCAGTTCTGCCCGCTTTCTTTTTATTCTCTTTCCATCCGGACACTAGCGAAGCAGAAACGGGAAGCATCTGGAATCCATTTTCAAACCGGCAGTATGTCATTCCTGCGCATGCAGGTATCCATAATTAAATTCTTGCAGAATCACTTCTTTCAAATAGTTGAGTTCTTATGGAGCGAAATCGTTTAACAAGCCTCGCCGGTCTATGTAATCCGTTTCTATAAGCCGGATATTCCGTTCCCGATACCATTTGTTTTTTATAGTATATTTATTAAATTTCATCAGGAGGCTTATCTCGTATTCCGTTCTTTCGGTAATTCCACGGGGTTGTACTTTTCCGCAGCTTATCGCAGTTTACGATTTTACTAATCGAGCGCTGAAAAGATAGTTCATTTTATAAAAATCCAAAGTTTATAATTATGAATTTAATCGACAAAAGGTTCCTCGAGATTTTCAACGGCCGTCCCGAGGCTATGCTGATCGTCGACCCGAAAAACGGGCTAATAATTAAAGCCAATGTTTCCGCCTCTGCCTTCTTCGGGATTCCTAAAGATGAAATCGAAATTCT
>CAIKZJ010000370.1 GCA_903831845.1 uncultured Ignavibacteriota bacterium | reverse complement strand
CAACGCGGCTGAAATACTCGGTTTCGGAAAACAGGGACTTAAGATAATGAAATACCAGGGCTCGTTCATAACTGCGGCAACTCTTCCCTACTACCCCGCGAACGTGAGCGCATTTTCGAATTCACAGAATGTTCTGACTGGCGATTACAACAGCAACGGAAAGACAGATATCATATTCACAGACAATTACATAGATGCAGGCAACAACCAGAGCACAGCATTGAATCTTTACGAACACGGAACGGGCGGCAATTATTCGCGCGTGTTCAGCATAGAATATCCTTCGCTCATAATGAAGGGCGAGAACCTGACGGACGGCGATTTCGACGGCGACGGAAAGATTGAATTCGCGGCGGGATACAGTTCCGACACTAAAACCCTGCTGAATTTATTCCTTCTTGTGATCTACAAATACGTCAACGGCCAGTATACAGAAGCAGCGGCGCTTGAATTCTACAACAATTACGGAGGAGACGGGTTCTGCAGGGCCGGAGACGTAGATAACGACGGTAAATACGAGATTCTTGTCAACTTCGACAGGAATTTTTATATTATAAAATACGTGAACGGAAGTTATGTCCCGGTTTATTATTCCGGAAGCTACAACTCATACAACAGCATCATTTACGACTTCGACGGAAACGGCGTTAACGAGATAGGCATTAACAATTCCGATTCGCTTGTATTTATCGAAAAAGATATTCAGTTCGCCGGACCGCAGACTCCTCAGAACTTCACCGGCTTCAGTCCCGATTCGAACAGGGTATCGCTTAATTTCTCCGCTGTCCAGGGAGCCGATTACTACAAGATCTACAGAGGCAGCAGCGATTCTACCGGATATTCACTTTACGACTCCGTGAATTCAAACGCTTATGCGGACTTAAACGTAACGAACAGGAGAGACTATTATTATAAAGTATCAGCAGTCAGAACGGCGGGGACAGTAAAGGAAAGCAGGTTATCCGTTTATACAAAAGTATATGTTCACAACAAATCAAAAATGACCGGCGCTTCATATTCTGACGGTCTTTTATTCATAACATTCTCCGGGAAAATCCCTCTTTCTATACCCGAAATAAGCTGTTTCAGGCTGAACGGAACCGTCTATCCCTCATCGGTGGGAATAAAGAACCCGAATGCTTACGTTCTCGCATTCCTTCCGAAACCGGGAAACGGAGTTTACACAATCGGAACCGGAGGTTTGAAGGATTTCTACGGCTCGCCTGTCGACACTAATTCATTGAGTTTCACAGTCATAAAAACTGATTCGGTTTCTTTTTATCTTACGTCCGTAAGTCTTTCTTCTCCGAACACGTTAAAGGCGGAATTCAATCTCAGCACTGACACGACGACAATATACAATCTTCAGAATTACTCGTTTGAGCCTTTCGGATTGTCGGTCGTTTCAGTACAAAGAGACGCGGTGAACAAAAACGTTCTTTACATCAAACTAAGCGGAAACAACGTCGGAGCTAGCGGCAGAACATATTTCCTGAGGATAAAGGATATATACTCCTCTTCGGGAATAAAGATAACGCAGGGCAGCGGAAGCGTGTTCAGTCTTTCGTTTGTGAAAGAAGATTTATCCAATGCGACGGTTTATCCGAATCCTTTCAACAGGACTGCAACGGCAAGCGGTAAAATTATGTTCGCGAACCTCACAAAGACCGCCACGGTAAAGGTATATTCTCTGGCAGGCGTACTGCTTGCGGAGCTGAAAACCTCGGGTGAAAACGGCGGAATAGAATGGGATGTCAGGGATACGAAAGGAAACGAGCTTCCTTCCGGCGTTTACATCTTCAGGGCGGAGGGAAGAAATTCATCCGGAGCCGAAGTAGATGAAAAGACGGGAAAGTTCGCCGTCATAAAATAAAAAAGGGCTGCTCTGAAGGAACAACCCATTGAAAACTATTTGAATTAAAATTACTTCTTACCGTTGATATATTCGCCGAATTCCTTACCGGCTTTGAACTTTATGGTTTTCTTAGCAGCAATTTTAATTGTGGCGCCTGTCTGAGGATTTCTTCCGGTTCTTGCTTTTCTCTTACCCGTTGAGAAAGTACCGAAACCAACAAGACCAACCTTATCGCCTTTCTTTAAAGCTTTCTTTACAGTTTCCATGAAGGAATCAAGAACGGCTTTCGCGGCAACTTTTGTGATTTTAGCATCACCTGCCAATTTGTCAATGAGTTGTTCTTTGTTCATATTATTTGTTTTTTAAGGTTTAGTTGATAACGTCTAAAAATAATATTGTATTTACTAAAAAGCAATAATTAATTTAATCTTGTCTGATATTGTATCCCCTGAAACCTTTTTCTGTATTGAGTTTTCCGAAATCGGATTTCAGGGTTCAGTCCCTCTCTCCCTGGAGCCCTTTGTTTTCGGGGTTTCCGGACTCCTTCTTAACGCCTATTTCCAGCGTCTTTGTCTTAATTGCCCGGTCGTCGCGGATTTTGAGCGTATATTTCCCTTCCGTCAGATATATGCTGCCGTTATCCGACCTCGAAACCGTCCTGTCATACCGCTTTTTAATGTATTGAACATAGGCATCCGACAGGTTTTCCCCTGCCGTAAGGTCGTAACTGAAGTAATTAAGGCCGGGATCGCAGGTATAATCAGTCTCGTAGACCGGCACTGAGTCGTTCATCAGGATTTCAATCCTGAAATTATACTTCGCATTCGCGAAGAAGTTGATGCTTACGGGCGCGGGTGTGTCGTAATTCCAGTCAAACGTCCTTTTGCCCCATCCGCCTGCGTATTCCACCGGTTCAATATCGAAAATGTGAAGCCTTGAGGCGAGAATCTCCGGTGTCAGTTCGCGCAGATATTTTATGTCAGCGGTGTAGATCGACCTCCCGTGCGTTCCCACAATCAATTCACCCTTTGTAGGATGGATTGCGAGATCGTGCACGGGTACATTCGGAAGCTCTTTCATCGGCATGAAAGAATTGCCGCCGTCAAGGGATGCGTAAACGCCGGCATCCGTACCGACAAAAAGAATGTTCTTCTTTACAGGATCCTCTTTAATAACGTTGACCGGCTCGAACGGCAGGTTCGCGCCTATTTTCATCCAGCTTCTGCCGTAATCGGTGGATTTATACACGTAAGGCTCGAAATTATCCCACCTGTAACCGTTCAGAGAGATATATACCGTAGCAACATCATGGGCCGAAGCTATAATCCTGCTCACCCATAGATCTTTGGGCAGTCCTGCTGAAATATTAGTCCACCTTTTGCCTCCGCGCCTTGTTGAATACACGGCGCCGTCGTCGCTGCCTGTATAAATCACGCCCTCTTTAAGCGGTGATTCGCTTATCGTTGTCAGAGTTCCGTAAGCGACATTGCCAATTTTACCTTTATTGGTGAGGTCAGGGGATATTGTCTCGAAATTTTCACCCTTGTTATCGGAACGGTGCAGCCTGTTTGAACCCAGATAAACAACGTCCATGTTATGCGGCGAGAGCATTATCGGACTCTGCCAGTTGAACCTGTACGGCCGCTCTCCGAGTTTGTGTTTTGGGGTGATATACTTGTAATCCATCGTCGATTTGGATATCCGGAAATAATTACCGAACTGGAATCCCGTATATATTATATCGTTATCCCTCGTATCGACGGCTACCTGCATACCGTCGCCGCCCATAACGTTCTTATAGGCGTACTGTCCCGTACCGTGCCATTCAGTGTTTTCCCTGTTCGTGGACGGTCCGTACCATACACCGTTATCCTGAAGGCCTCCGTAAACGTTGTAAGGATTCATGAGATCATAGTTCACGGTATAGAACTGCCCTACGCTCGGCGAATTCAGTTTTATCCAGCTCTTGCCGTCGTCGTACGACATGTTAATGCCGCCGTCATTGCCGTTGATAAGATGTCCCCGGCGGTTCGGGTCTATCCACAGGGCATGATGGTCCGCATGAACGTTGTCGCCGTTTATCGACATGAAAGTTTTACCGCCGTCTTCGGATTTGATAATCGGCACTCCCATTATATAAATCTTGTCGGAGTTGAACGGGGATACTCTTATATTCGCAAAATAATAGCCGTATGTATAAAACATTCCGTCGAGTGCGTCCCTGTGTGTTTTTGACCATGTGAGTCCGAAATCTTCGGAGCAGTACACTTCCGCGCCGTAAATATCAGTATTGAAAAGTTTGCTGTTCGCATCTTCGAGGTATTCGACCAGCGAAACCGGTTTCAGCTCGCGGGACTTTATCCTGTCGGTTATGTAATCATAATTGTATTCTTTCGGAAAACTCCTTGATTTAAGAAACGTTTCCACATCCTGTTTTTTAAGCTTCAGAAATGCTTCTTCGGTCATCGTCTTCAGCATCTCGTTCGTGATTTTTTCCTCCTTTTTTTTCTCCGTCTCACGTGGTTTGTTATTATCTATAAGCGCGTAAACCCTTTCGGGTCTTGAAGGACAGACGCCGAGACCGGTTCTTCCGAACCCTTCCCCGTCGGGAAGTCCGGCGTTATCAAGTTTTGTCCAGGTATCTCCCCTGTCAGTGCTTCTGAATATGCCGGAATTGCTTCCGGACTCCCTGAAATCCCATGCGCGCCTTTCTTTTTCCCACATAGCCGCGAGAAGCACGTCAGGGTTAGAGGGATTAGCGGCGATATCTATAGCTCCTGTAATATCGTTCACATAAAGTACGTTCTTCCAGGTTTTCCCGCCGTCAGTCGTTTTGTAAACTCCTCTTTCCGGATTCGGAGTATAGAGATGTCCAAGCGCAGCGACGAAAATCACATCGGGATTGTCGGAAGAAATAATTATACGCCCCGTTCTGTGAATCTCCTCGAGCCCGAGATGTATCCAGTCTTTTCCGTCGTTAGTAGTTTTATATATTCCCGTACCTGCGTAGCTGGAGCGGCTTGAATTATTCTCGCCTGTGCCGGCATAAACAATGTCACGCGTCCAGTCGACAGCTATGTCGCCTATTGTCATGCAGGGATTACCCTCGAAGATCGGAGTAAATGTCGTGCCGTTGTTGGAAGTTTTCCATATGCCTCCTGACGCGTATGCTACATAAAAACCCGTCGGATCGGCGGGCGACACGTCGATATCCACGACTCTTCCCGACATTACGGTGGGTCCGATCGAACGGAACGGGACATTCTTAACAAGAGAACCTGTCTCGGAGAATTTCCTTAGTGAAAAACTTTCAAGCCTCTGTTTTGCCGGCGTTAAACCGACAGGATTGAAATCATAAATGCTCTGCGCATGCAAGGAATTCTGAACCGACAGTATGATTGTTAGAGCAAGGACGGCAATGGATAAACGCATATGAATATAATTTATATATTATTTAATAACGGGAAACAATAACTTTAACAAATTATCAAAATTAAAGCACATATATATATGAAAAAGTTCTGCCTCATTTTAATGCTGGCCGCTCTATCCTTTCCTGCTCTCGCACAGGAGAAGAACAAAGCGGTTTACGTCGAACCGAAAGACGGTTATTTCAACGAAATATCCAAAGAAGCCGACAGGTTCGCATCGAAGCCGAAATCAGAAAACAGGATTTTCAAAGTCGATTTCACAGGGATGGACCTCCCGAAATCACTCTCGGAATTCACTTATGCATGGCACAATGAGCCGGTATCGCAGGGTCTTACCGGCACCTGCTGGTCTTTCTCGACCACATCATATTTCGAAACTGAAGTTTACAGGATACACAACCGCAAAATAAAGATATCGCCCATATATACAGTTTACTGCGAGTATGTCGAGAAAGCAAAACGTTTCGTGCGTGAAAGAGGCAACTCGAACTTCGCGGAAGGTTCGGAAGCGAACGCCGTGCTTAAGATCTGGAAGGAATACGGAGCGATGCCTCTTGAACAGTACACGGGACTGCTCGCCGGACAGACCGTTCACGATCACAGGAAATTAATCGATGAGATGACGGCTTACCTGAACGGCGTCAAGGGTTCAAACAACTGGAATGAAAACGAGGTCGTTTCGACAATAAAATCCATACTGAATTTCCATCTCGGTACTCCTCCGGAAAAATTCAACGTTGACGGTGATGAAATGACGCCGAAGGAATATTTCAAAAATGTAATAGCGCTGAATCCGGACGATTATGTTGAAATTCTTTCATACATGCAGCAGCCGTATAATCAGTTCGTGGAATACGAAGTTCCCGACAACTGGTGGAAGAGCAAGGAGTATTTCAATATACCGCTTGACGAATTTATGGCCGTGCTTAAAGACGCAGTGAAGAAAGGGTATACCGTTTCAATCGGCGGCGACGTATCGGAGCCGGGAATAGATTCATGGCACAAGGTAGCAATGATCCCGACATTTGACATACCTTCGCAGTACATAGATGAAAGCGCGAGGCAGTTCAGGTTCACGAACCAGACGACAACTGACGATCACGGAATTCATCTCGTAGGAATGACGACGAAGAACGGCAAGGACTGGTATCTTATAAAAGATTCGGGAGCGGGCTCGAAGAACCTGGACCCGAAGGGATATTATTTCTTCAGCGACGATTTCGTAAAACTGAAAATGATGAATTACACTATACACAAAGACGCGCTTCCGCAGAGTTTAAAAGACAGAATGAAATAAATAAAATAAGCGGGGATGCCTTTCAGCATCCCCGCTCTTCAGAATAAAAATCTTCCCTATCTTATCTTCAGAACCTTCGAAAACTCGCTCATGAATTTTCTGTGATTGACGTAGTGAATTGCATGCATCCCAAGAGATGAAGCTGCTTTGACGTTGTCTTTAAGGTCGTCTATCAGGACGGTCGTATCTGGAGCCATTTTATACTTTTCCAGCAGATATCTGAATATTTTCTTCTGCGGCTTGTACATATGAACCTTGTATGAAAGCACGCGGTTCTTCAGCAGGCGGACATACGGGAAATTCTTGTCAATGAAAGTCATGTGCGGCGAATCGGTATTCGAAAGAAGAAAAAGCCTGTACTTTCTGATCCTTGAAATCTTTTCGAGCAGGCGTTTCATGTTAGGGTTTTCCCAGAAAACATCGGAATAGAAATATATGAAATCGTTATACCCTATCCTCAGGTCGAATTTCTTCTTGAGTTTCCGGAAGAACTCCCTGTGGTTCATCCTGCCGGACATAAGTTTTATATCGAGTTTGTTCTTTACGATATATTTTTTAAACGCCGCTGTGCTGAGTTTCTTCTCGCGTTCCGCAATCCCGTTCGAGAAATAGGAATGATCGAAGAAAACAAGCGTGTTGCCGAGGTCGAATATTATATTTACAACCTTGTATTTTTTCAACCTAGAGATATTTCGTTTCGACTACTTTAAGGTCATCCGACAGTTCGTAATATTTAGGCACTCCTGTCGGGATTTCCGTTTTAAGAATTTCTTCTTTAGAAAGATTTTCCAGATGCATTACAAGGGCCCTGAGGCTGTTGCCGTGCGCGGAAATAAGGATCGATTTGCCGTTAGTAAGCTCGGGTACGATTTTCCCGTCCCAGTAAGGCAGCACTCTTGCGGCCGTGTCTTTAAGGCTTTCTCCGTTCGGCGGAGCTACGTCGTAACTTCTTCTCCATATGTGGACCTGTTCCGCTCCGAACTTCTCGCGCGTCTCGTCCTTGTTGAGCCCCTGAAGGTCGCCGTACATTCTCTCGTTGAGCGCTTTATCCTTCTCGACGGGAATACCTTTCTGTCCTATCTCGTCAAGAATGATATCCAGTGTTCTCTGCGCCCTTGTCAGCGCGGACGTGAACGCCTTGTCGAACGTATATCCGACGAGTTTCTTTCCGGCCGCGTGGGCTTCTTCAATGCCTTTCGGTGAAAGGTCTATGTCAATCCAACCGGTAAACCTGTTCTCCAGATTCCACTGCGACTGACCGTGTCTTACTATAACTAATTTCGGCATATTATATTAATTTATTTTTTCCATTTAATTGAACAACCCATCGAAGGAATTTGATCGGTTTCAATCTCTTTACCCGTAAGAAGCGCGTTCAGCGCGGTTTTAAGGTCCTGAGATTTTACTGCGCTTTCGTCCTGCCAGTTGTCGTCGAGCCTTCCTCTGTATTTCAGCGTCCGGGATTTATCGTAGACATAGATGTCCGGAGTGCACACCGCGTCGTATTTCTTCGCGATATCCTGGGTTTCGTCTATAAGATAGGGAAAGTTCATTCCGTATTCAGCGTGAAACAGTTTCATGTTATCGAATGAATCGTCGGGATAAGCTTCGGTGTCATTGGGACTAATACCTACGAACTGAACGCCTTTTGCTGCGTAATCGCTCTGCAGTTTAACCAGTCTGCCGATAACAGCTTTAACATAAGGACAGTGATTGCACATAAAAATTACGACGAGAATGTCTTTCCCGCTGAATGCTGAAAGAGAGTAAACTTTTCCGTCCACTCCTGTAAGGGAAAAATCGGGCGCGGGAGAACCCGGCTCCCCGCGGTTGCTTTTAAGTAGTACCATAAATTTGATTAATCGATAAAACCTTCGTCTTCGTCATCATCCGCAAGTTTCTCGGGATGAAAATCTTCGTAAATAAAATTTATGTGATTTTTTTTACCAAGATCCTCCACTCCCTCGTTAAAAACCTCTTCGGTGATGAACCTGAACTTTTCCTCTATCGGATAATCAAGTTTGAAATGAACCATTATGCCTTTTTCTTCGAGCGATGCAAGCAGTTCGGTGTAAAGCTGTTTCGAAACACTGCCGTTGGACCTGACTGAAAGATATTTCTTCGGACCGCCGAGAATCTGAAAGACGGTTTTCATCTTCACTTTCCTGCGGTTGCGGTTTAATTCAGAAACCTGGTTGATGAATTCATCCTCGTCGTACCCGCCGTCTCCGTCGTCAGCGTCTTCTTCTATCGCCTCTTCATCAGGTTTGAGGATATCATCGTCATCCTGTCTGTTTTTTTTGCTCTTGCTGTTTCTTTTTTTATCGATCATATAACAATATCAGTATAACTACAAAAATAAAAATTCAGATTAACAATTCAAGTTAATTTATAAATATCTTGAAAAAATGAAAATAAACATATACAAAGGGAGCGCAGAAAATCAGGCTGTCGAATCTGTCAAGAAATCCCCCGTGCCCCGGTATAATATTCGACGAATCCTTTACGCCCGTGTAACGCTTAAGGAACGATTCAACCAGGTCGCCCGCCTGCGCCAGCACTCCGATGATCGCTCCGGTTATCAGGCCGTCTTTAATTGTTATCGTTTCAGGGAAAATGAAATGAAATACGACCGCCGTTATCACGGTGAACGCGAAACCAAATAAGGAGCCTTCGACGGTTTTCTTGGGACTGACAGAAGTAAGCTTGTGCCTGCCGAAAAACTTTCCGCCGAAAAATGCGAAAGTATCGCATGACCATATCAGCGCGAATATGTAATATACAAGTAAGTAGTTTTTTCCCAGCTCGTAAAGCAGCGCGAAAGGCAGCGTTATATACACGAAACCAAAAACCGACAGAAGCGGATTTAGTATGTTTTTCCCTTCCTTTCTGAAATGTTCTGCTGCAAACAGAATGAATATCAGGACAAGGGAATACGCCAGGTATTGCCTGGCGAAAATAAACGCCGCGAATACCGCCGCGGAAAAAACGACTCCGGTTATTATCATCGGCGAATACCCTTTGACGCGGAACATCCGCAGAAGTTCATAAAAGCAGAGCGCTTCCGCCAGAAGACAGAAGGCGAAAAACGGATAGCCGCCTGCATACACTATGTACAGTATCAGGGGAATCCCGGCGATTCCCACCAGTATTCTTGTTAATGTATTAGACATTCACCACTATCTTATCTTTTTTCTCCGAAGATGTTTTCTTTATACCGTAAAGAATTGCAATAAAAATCAGAACTGAAACAGCGCCCGCTATGAGAAGCGGTATATTGTCCGAAAGCGGCGCGTCCGGTTTGTCGAAACTTTCCCTTCCGTACCTGAATATGAAGTAAGCTGAAAGATAATTGTTTATGAAATGAGCAAGCACACCCGTAAAGATGCTTCCCGAATAATAAACAATGTAAGTAAGAAAGAATCCGAGAAGAATCAGCGGGACGATATTGAACGGATGGAAATGAAATATCGCGAAGATAAACCCTGTAAGGAAAAGCGACTTCCCCGCAGGCATGCTCCTTTCAAAATTTTTGAATATCAGTCCGCGGAAGAGAAACTCCTCGCATATCGCCGGAGTGACGGCAATTACAAACACCACCGCAATGAATTCGGGAACGTTATGCGCCGTAACGAGATTAAGAGTCGCAGCTTCAAATGTATCCATGAAATCTTTCAGCATTTTCATTACGCCCGAACCGAAAGGAAGAGACAGCAGTATTTTTTCCTGCACCAGCATGTACGACTGAATAACAGGCTGAATCACCAGAATGCCGAGCATGCCCAGCCAGAACGGTTTCGCGCGCGGCACTTTCAGACGGAAAACATCGCCCGATATATTGCCCTGCAAAAGACTAAGTATAAGCGCAGGAACGAGAATGAACATGAACTGCGAGAACGAAACGAGCAGTCTCGTTGTAACGACGTCTCCGCCGAACGATTTTACGTCTTTTCCGAGAACGATAATAGCGAGAACGCCTCCCAGTATCTGATATGTCACAAATACGATGAATAAAACCAGTAGTACGAAAAGCGCGGGATGAACGCCCGACAACGGGGCTTTGTGCTGAAACGGGTTTCCAGTATTTTGAGTGTTATCTTCCTGCAATAAAAGTATATAACCGGTTATTTTGTAAAGTTATCAATAAGCGAACAGAAATTAAAGTTTATATTTTTTCTTTGAGGGGGGAAGCATGTGTTTAATCTAGCCCGGTTCCCAAAGAGGAACCTGGAAACCGGTAATATACCGTACTGTTCCTTCTCAATGGCGTCAGCAAAATGACGTACAACACAAAAACATTTTAATACCCGCTAAGCGAGTAAGGTCTTTCCTCTGTCTTCTTCCCTCTTTCCTTATCGGGAATTGACGACAACACGTACTTCAGAATCCCGCCCTGCATCAGGTCTTCGTGTTTTATGAAACTTTTGTCAATCTTCTTTCCGTTGTAATAGATTTCCTTCACATAAATGTTTGCGTCAGAGAGATTTTCCGCTTCGACTTTCAGTGTTTTACCGTTTTCCAAACTCACGGTTGCGCTCTTCATATACGGAGTGCCGAAAACATACTCCCCGCTTCCGGGGCAGACGGGATAAAAACCCAGCGCGCTGAACACGTACCATGCCGACATCTGACCGCAGTCGTCGTTTCCGCAAAGTCCGTCGGGACCGCTTCTGTACATCGTCTTCATTATGTTATAAACTCTTTCCTGCGTTTTCCACGGAGCTCCGGCATACGAATAAAGATAAGGAATGTGGTGGCTCGGTTCGTTTCCGTGAACGTAGTTCCCGATAACCCCGTCGCGCGT
>CAIKZJ010000369.1 GCA_903831845.1 uncultured Ignavibacteriota bacterium | reverse complement strand
TTTAACGTCTTTCCGTTGTATGTTGTGTAAGCGCACGGTGCAGGCGAAAGCCCTCTGACGAAATTGTGTATCTTCTCCGCCGGCTGGTTCCAGTCAATCCAGCATTTTTCCCTGAAAAGTTTCGGCGCCTTCGACCATTCCAGATTGTCCTGCGTTGTCAGATTGTAACTGCCGCTTAATATAAGCTCGATTGTCTTCAGGATTAGTGAAGGGCCCTCATCCGACATCCTGTAATACACTTCGCCGAATGTCTCGTCCGCGCCTATGCTTACTTTCTTTTGGAGTATTATGTTTCCGGTATCGACTTTCTCGTTCAGGAAAAACGTTGTCAGCCCTGATTCTCTCTCGCCGTTTATAATTGCCCAGTTTATCGGCGCCGCGCCCCTGTATTTAGGCAGAAGCGAGGCGTGAAGGTTGATCGAGCCGTATTTCGGTATGCCGAAAACTTCAGATGGCAGTATCCTGAACGCGATTATTACGAACAGGTCCGGCTTTAATTCCTTAAGCTGATTTATGAATTCTTCGTCTTTGAGACTCTCGGGCTGTAGCAGGGGAATGTTCTTTTCAATTGCAAACTTCTTAACGTCGGAATATTGCACCTTCAGTCCTCTGCCTTTCTGTTTGTCGGGAACTGTAACGGCAGCCGGTACAGTGTATCCTGCGTTCAGTATCGCTTCGAATGACGGGATGCCGAAATCGGGCGAACCCATCAGCACTATTCTTAATTCCACCTGCGACATTAATATTTATGAGTTGATTACGTTAGCGTATAATGGATAATCGGTCAGAACTTTATTCTTCTTGATTTTCCTCAGCATGCTGGCCACCTTCTTCTTCTCGTCTTCGTCAAGATGGTCAGTGAACAGCACCCCGTTCAGATGGTCCATCTCGTGCTGCACAACCCTTGCGAAAAATCCCTCAAATTCCTTCGTTACTTCGTTCATGTCGAAATCGTTGTACTTCACGAATATCTTCTCCGAACGTTTTACGACGCCGCGCACTTCGGGTATGCTGAGACAGCCCTCGTCCTTGAACGCTTCGCCGTGCTTGTCTACTATTACGGGATTAATGAGCGTTATCGGCTTTTCTTTCTTGTATTCTTCCAAGCATGAAATGTCCACTACGCAGAGCGAAATGTTCTCGTTCACCTGCGGTGCGGCTAATCCGACGCCCTCGGCGTTGTCCATCGTGTAAAACATGTTCTCGACAAGCTTTATGAGGTTCACGTCGACTTTTTCGACGGGAAGCGCCTTCTTCCTCAGTATGTCCATTCCGTATGTTGTTATCGGCAGTTGTTCCGGCATATCTTATTCCTTTTATATGATAAACAAAAAAAATCCGTAAAATGTTTTAGTCTTTCCTTATGAATTCGTAATAGAGCGGGTCGATGAAATCCGAACCCTTTATCTTTATGCTGATGATTTTCCCGTTATCAGCATGAACAGGAGCCAGACATCTGCCTACAAGTATGTCGTCGAACTTGCAGATCAGCGTATCGTTCCTCCAGTGCCTGAATATACCCTTCGTGTCGGGTCTCGTCGAAAGCGTGAATCCCATATCGCTTCCTGTCTTCGATATCGTAAGTGTGCCCGCCTGAATGTTTGTGTAAGTACCTGCGAGGTCATCCATGCTGAATGAAGGTTTCAGGTCCGGGTCTTTTTTGTCCCGTATTCCGTCCCAGTAAACTTTATCCGGCGGTTGTCCGTTGTCCGTTACAACCGAGAAAATCAGGCTGTCCCAGTTCGTGCCCTGATTTCCGAGCGCGTAATCGAATAACTGGTACATCAGGGATGATATCGCTTCGTTCTGGTCGTTGTTCGTCAGTATCACAAGCCCGAACTTTTTATCGGGCAGAAAAGCCGTTCTCGATACCATGCCGTCGTATCCTCCGGAATGCTCAAGGAAAAGCTCACCCCTGAAATCCGCAATGCCCCAGCCGAGCCCGTATGTCCTGAAATGCCTGAAAACCCTGTTTCCCGAACCGTGTGAAGGCGCCGGAATTAAGTTGAAAGGCGTGTGCGTTCTTAGTATGACTTTCCTCGGTATCATCTCGACGCCGTCAACAGAACCGTCGTTTATCTGCAAAGCAACCCACTTTGCCATGTCGGATGCGGAAGAGATAAGAGCGCCGCAAGGACCTATATTGTCAACATTTCTCCACGGAATAGGAGTAATCTTGTAATCGTAATTGTAAGTATGCGGTGAAGCAACGTTGTCGAAACGTACCAGTTCGGTCACACTGCTTAATGTGTGCTCCATTCCTGCAGGATAAAAAATATTATCCTTTACGTATTCGCTCCACGATTTTCCCGTGACTGATTTAATAACTTCCCCGGCAATAACGTATCCCATGTTGAAATATCCGTATCCGTTTCTGAAATCATAAGCCGGTTTGATGTTCCGCAGATTCTGAATGAGCTGCGGAGTGGTCACGTTCGTTCCCCAGCTTATAAAGTCACCGTGAAACGTTCCGATGCCGACCCTGTGCGTAAGGATATCCTTTATCGAAAGAAGAGTTGTCGCTTCAGGACTGTATAAGGTAACGTCCGGCAGATACTTGCTGACTTTGTCGTCAAGCTCCAGCTTTCCCTGGCTCTCAAGCATGGCAATCGATGTGCCTATGAATGCCTTCGTGTTGGATGCTACAGCAAACAGTGTGTTGGCGTCCACTTTTTCGTCCTTGCCCAGCTCTTTAACGCCGTATCCCTTCAGAAAAGTGACTTTCCCGTTCTCTATAACCGCAACGGACATTCCCGGTATCTGCCACCTTTGCAGACATTCCGCCATGTAGTCGTCAATATTCTTACCCGCCAGTGTTATCTGCGCGAAGGAATACTGCTGTACAAACGCTATAAATAGCGTAATAACCAGATATTTATATGATTTCTTCACAATCAAATAATTTAGTTTAATATCTTTATACAGATTTGTCATTCCCGCGAAAGCGGGAATCCATTTAAATAATATTATTCTATTGAATTGCTTTGCAATTCAATAGAATAATAATATCGAGATTACTAAAAGTCTTTTCTGTTTATTGCAAAATACTAAAATGTGCTCCATTTATGGATTCCCGCTTTCGCGG
>CAIKZJ010000368.1 GCA_903831845.1 uncultured Ignavibacteriota bacterium | reverse complement strand
ATCCCGTCGGAATTTGCAATGTAATCTTCAAAATAATTTTTATCACCGTTGGATACTATATGCTTGCTGTCTATCTTACCGTTGTTCGCGGTTATTGCAGCCTGCTCAAGAATATTCTCGAGTTCGCGGATGTTTCCTTTGTAGCCGTGGTTCATCAGTGCCGAAAGGGCTTCCGGCGAGATGGTAAGGGATTTGCCGAGTTTCTTGCTTAGAGTGTTTAAAATGAAATTTGTAAGCGCGGGTATATCGCTAAGCCTATCGTTAAGCGGAGGCAGGGTTACAGACACAGTTGAGATTCGGTAGAAGAGGTCCTCCCTGAAAGTCTTCGCGTTTATCATGTCCCTTATGTTCTGGTTTGTAGCGGAAATCAGTCTGACGTTCACCTTCTTTACGTTATCGCTTCCGAGCGGTTTTATCTCCCAGTTTTCAATAACTCTCAGAAGTTTTGCCTGGAGCGGGTAGGGCATTTCGGCTATTTCATCGAGGAAAAGAGTGCCTCCGTTTGCCTGTTCGAAAACTCCTTTTTGCGATTCCGTCGCTCCTGTGTATGCGCCTTTTGTATGTCCGAATAGTTCGCTTTCGAGCAGGTTCTCGGGAATAGCGCTGCAGTTTATGGGAACGAAGGGCTTGTCACGCCTGTCGCTGTTGAAGTGCAGCGCTCTTGCAACGAGCTCTTTTCCCGTTCCGCTCTGTCCCTGTATCAGTACGTTTACGTTGATCTTCGCTGTCCTTTCGATGAATTCGTAAACCTCGAGCATCTTCTTGCTCGAGCCGACAATTCCGAAATACGGCTCCTTCTCGGTAACCATATTCTTCATGTTGCTTAGTTCCTGCGTTATCTTGATCTTGTCTATCGCCTTCTCGACCTTCAGAATGAATTCTTCAAGGTTGAAAGGTTTGTTGACGTAGTCGTAAGCGCCGTTCTTCATCGATTCAACTGCGGATGTTACCGAACCGTAACCTGTTATCATTATGAAAAGCGTGTTCTTGGGTTTTATGCTGAGCAGGTCCATTCCCGATACTTCGGGCATCTGAAGGTCGGAAATTATTATGTCGTAATAATTTTCCTCGATAAGTTTTTTTGCGGTTACACTGTTGTTCTCCTCTGTTACATCGAGTCCTTTCTTCACGAGAACTTTTCTCAGAAGGTTTGTTGAATTCTCTTCATCATCGACAACGAGCACTTTTACACTTTCGGACATGCTTTATTTTTTTTATTTTTTAAGAATTTAAGAACAAAAAGGGAAAAATTCCACACATTTGCATTTATAGAAGTTCGAAATTTGCCTATTTTTCAATAGTAACAACAGAACGTTTGATAACAAAATTCCGTTATATTGCGTAGATTTACTATATGAGACCCGAAAGAGTAATATTTTTTCTGATAGCTTTTACGCTGATTCTTCTTATACATTATCTTGTATACAGAACTTTCAGGAATTTCCTTCTTCGGAGCAGCTTTAAAACTTTAACCGTGAATCTTATTACACGTATTCCGTTTACGTTGCTGCTGCTTCCGTACATATTTTTTATGATTATGAGATTTGATCTCGAGGGTCTTCCGTCCTGGTTCAACAGGTATAT
>CAIKZJ010000367.1 GCA_903831845.1 uncultured Ignavibacteriota bacterium | reverse complement strand
CATAACGGTTTTCGAGACCGCCGCTTTCAACCACTCAGCCACCTCTCCGAAAGCATAAAAGTAACGTTTTTCGGTTTTTTATTCAATGTAAAAAATCCGCGTTTATTCATGACTTTATGTTAAAAATTTGTAAATGATACCGGTTTTATAAATTTACATTACTTTCAAAAATTTTAAAAACGGCCTCAATAAGAGGCCGTTCTTGATTTAATATCATTATTATTAAATCAAATTGGGGGCTATTTTAATAATATCATCTTTTTTACGCCAGTGAAATTATTTTTGATTCCTTGGGCCGTAATCCTGTAAAAATAAATTCCGCTCGAGAGTGATGAACCGTCAAACGATATCGAATAAAATCCGGCAGTACGCGAGTCGTTTGCGAGCGTTCTGATTTCTCTTCCCGTAAGATCGAAAATGGTTATATTTACCCGGCTGTCTTCCGGCAGACTGAATTCTATAGTTGTCAGCGGATTGAATGGATTCGGATAGTTTTGACTGATATCATATTTCGACGGAGCCGCTATATTAATGTCGTTGCTTAAATTATAATATTCGAAATTACCGTTAATATCAGTCTGTTTCAGTCTGTAACTGTATTTACCGGTATTCAGATTGTTATCGGAATAAGTGTAATCCGTAGGAGAGTTTTTATTGCCGGCACCATTGATAAAAACGACCGGAGACCACTCGCCGTCGCCTTTTTTCCTTTCAAGCAGAAAACCCGCGTTGTTTATTTCGCCCGACGTTGTCCAGTTCAAACGAACGTTTCTGCCGTTCAGGATTGATGAAAAAGCAGTCAAGTATACCGGCAGGATTCCCTGAAAAGAATTGTCGGCCCAGTTGCTTGCAAGACCGAATTCGCTGAAAGAAGTTAGATTCGACCTGTTCGCGACTACGGTTGTCTGTCCTCCTGTGGACTGTGAATGATTACCCGTCGCATTCCACAGAGAGGTATTATCGGCTCTCTTAATAATACGCACATTCTGCCTCTTCACACTGTCCGCGCTTATTCCCGTAAAACCGTAAGCGTACAGGCTTATGGAATATGTGCCGGAAACCCCGCTGTTAATAACAGACCAGTAACCGAAATTTGAATAACTTCCCATTGAATATAACGGATTTGTCGATGAATCTACGATAGGGGTTACACCGTTCAGGTTTCCGGGATCACCTGTAATGAAACCGGCTGTCAGGGTTCCGCCCGCAGACGGTCCCGATGTATAATTTATATTTATCCCGTTATAATTGCTCACAGTGCCAATCGGGAACAGATAATTTGAAGTCGACGTAGATATATATCTTTTGAACTTACCGACGATTCTGCCTGTGCCGACAGTTAGCGTGCCTATTGACGAAGTGCTCGAACCGAGTGTTGTAATATAATCATTCGCTCCGTTTTTCCCCACCAATAACCCTGATGTGAGCGATAAAGAATTATTCACGCTCAAGTCCTGTGAAAGAGTAAGACTGTTGGTTCTGTTTAAGGTAAAATTGTTTATAACCGGAGCAGAAGTAAAAGCTCCGGCGGGAATTGTAAAAGCATTACCGCCTGTGTTCCCGGGAGTTCCGAAGATTAAGTTAGTTGAAGAGGAAGTCGTTATACTTCCGTTAGCCCGGACAACGGGAGTATTGCCGGTTATGAATGTAAGCGTTTTTCCCGATATATCGAAAACTCCGTTGGTTAATGTAAGAGTGCCGTCAGTTGCTCCGTCCATTGTGAGGTCCGTACCCAGAGTGACCGAACCGCCTGTGCGGTTGATTGTAAGAGATTTCAAAGATTGAGCCCCGGTTGTAAAATTGAGCGTTCCAAGAGCACCGCTGCCTCCTGTGACTACAACAGAGTTATTATCGCCGGATATTGTTCCGGAGCCTGAAACCGTGCCGTTTAACGTAAGAGTATTTCCTCCAAGCACAAGCGCTCCGCTTGTCAGTGTCATCGTCCCCCCAATTGTCAATGCGGAACCAAGAGTCAGATTATTTGTCCTGTTTAAAGTAAAATTATTTATAGAAGGCGTGCCGGAGAATGTGCCTGATGGAATTGTAAATGCATTCCCTCCAGTATTTCCTGCCGTACCGAAAATAAAGTTGGTTCCGGTTGAAGTTGTTATGGTACCTCCTGTACGGGAAATCGGCGTATTGCCGTTAATAAATGTCAGGGTCTGTGAGCCTGTGTTTAATGTTCCTTTTTCAAGAGTAAGAGTGTTTCCGACAGTCGTAGCCGCTCCAAGATTTACACCGTTGGCGTTGTCGATTATCAGATTGTAGTAACTTACCGGTGTTGCAGGCATTGTCTGTGAAGAGGAAGCCGTGTCAAATTCAACCGTGCTTCCATTGGCAAAAGTACCGAATCCGGGTAATGTTGTATTTTGAATCTTCAGCATTCCGTTATTGTTCACATCGACAGTTCCGGTAAGTGTTTTAGTTGTTGGAATTACAAGCGTAGCGGAATTTGTACCGTCGCCGACAGTAACTTTGTTATCGACAATGAAATTGGACGAAAGTGTTTTTGTTCCCGATAATATTTTAAGGTTATAATAAAGAGGGAATAAAATGTCTAAACTCCCGTTACTGTATTCGACAACACTGTTAGGATTCGTTTCCCTGAGCATCGGAATTGTTGTTGACTGAATTATAAGGTCGCCGTTGCTTTCAACGTCTATGAAACTGGAAACACTCTTGCCGGAAGGTATCGTAAAAGAAGCCGTCTGTCCGCTGTCGCCGAGAGATATATATGAATCGGTACCCGTAACGGGAAGATTTCCTGTCGACAGAGTAAATGTATTTCCAGTTGTTCCGTTATAATTCCTTATGAACCAGGTAGTATAATTTTGCGTGAAAGAAGTCGGCACGGTACCTCCGGAAGTTCCGTCGGATTTTGAAGTCCAGTTTGAAAGAACGCTGATATCCAGATTCGTATTATTGCTCGGCGGTCTGATAGTATAATAAGCATACGTTGTGGGAAATACGCCGCTCGAATTCGGATTATCCACAAAAATCCAGGCGTTATTGGAACCTTCTCCGTACCACATGTAAGAATCCACTTTTTTCATGTTCTGGGCATTTCTTATCTGCGATACGTTAACTGCATTTCCAATTTTCGTACTGTTGACCCACAAATCCATTTTGCCGGCGTTAAGCGAAATTGTATTTCCTTCTCTTGAATATGTAGTACTGGTATTCGGATCCGTATTCGAATAAATTTCAAGGTTATATCTTTTTTTCTGTTCCCACGCAAAAGTGGATATGTTGACCCAGTTTGATATCGTATTATCGTAATATGCAAATGTCAAACCTCCGTTGGTGGTAAAGGTCCATCTCAGCGAGACACCGCTTTGAGTAAGATTTTTTCTCAGGCTGTTTGCATACATGAACTGGTCCGACGCTCCGCCGTCACCGTTAAAATAATACCAGACACCGCTGCTTGATGTGGAATTTGCGAGACTGTCTCCTGCAAATACTATATCGAATTTCATGTAGCCTATAAGCGAGACTGAAGCGACATAACCAGTTATACCGAACTTGCAAAAGCTGGTATCATTCTGGCCTGCGCAAGCCTGCGCTTCCGTTGAATCACCGAGCCTCAATAGTCCGGGATTAGATGCCTGAATTGTGGCATTTGAACCTGAAGAAATTCCGTAAACAAATTTTATCGCGACAGGTGATGTCGGGAAATTATTAAACATTGCCGGATTGTTACCGAAGTTTCCTGCGCCGGCGGTCAGTCTGCCTGTTCCCTGCCCGAAATTGTAGAGAACCTGTGCGTTTAGGCTCCCTGTGATTATTAAAAACAAAATCAGAAATTTTATGCCGACCTTGCTTTTGCCCCAATTGATTAATAATAATTCTGCCATAATATTCTGAGTTATTAATTCAGATAAAGTTGATTAAATATAAACTGTTAACAGATTGTATTTGTCAGTTCTTTTGCAATATGCGTGCCAGAAAAAAACCAAAATTGAATTTGAATTCAAATAATTGAATATAATATTTCCCTTTTTTTTAGTCAGATTTGAGGTTTTTTTTCGATCCGTTAAAAAGAATGCACAATCTAACAAATATAAATTGTATATGAATATTCTCAATTTGAGACATTTTTTTTATTTTGAAACATATAAAATTGAGAATATCATGACTTTAATTATTGTTTTCTAAATAAAAGGTACATTAATTAAAGTAGTTTAAGAAAATCCACTTATGTACGAAGAAAGGCGTTATTTTGGATTAGGAATATTAAAATCCGACGGATGAAGGTTTTGATTTGACGGTATCTCTATTACGTTTATATAAAGAATTAAAATTGGTCGAAAATAATTTTAGATGTTTTTCGGGAAAATATATAACCCAATAAACAAAATTCTCGGAATAAAAAAGAACAACTACTCTTCCGCAGGTTTTCTTTTCACTCTGGAGTGCAGGCCGATAGCAGAATCTGCGATAAACTTCAATATGACCGAAATATACGATTTATGAATGTATAAATTATCATAAAACTCCGGAGCAATTTTCTTCAGTTTCGGAAGCCTGCTACCCGGAATGCTCGGGAAATCGTGGTGCTCGTTATGGTAACCGACATTGAACATCAGCTTGTTCAAAGGTCCGTAATAGGAATATGTTTCCTGTCCTTCTTTAAACACATAATGCTCGGCTATGAAATGCCCGGCGACTGGGTTCAGCCCTCCCGCGAAGAATGCAGAAAGCAGAAGATAAAACAAACCGCTCCATCCTGCCATAGGAAGGAAAACAGTCATGGCAATTACCTGCACAATAATATTTATATAATGCCATTTTTTTAGTTTCAGCGGATAGATGAACATCGGACGCAAAGCATAGAAAAAGATCTGATTGATTTCCCAGATGAGTTTCCCGAAAGTGCCTTTAAAGATTTTTGTTTCAGCTTTCGAGGGTACATCCACGTCTATACCGTCAGTCCCCTGTTTCTGATGATGCATCGTATGATAAGACTTGAACGACATTGAATACGGAAACACGATTGGAAAATTTGCAAACATGGCAAACAGATTGTTAGCAGACTGTTTTTTGAAAGCCATGTTGTGTGTAATTTCATGTATAGCAAGAAACAAGGCATGGGTAATAGTGGACCCGACGAAGTATGAAAGTATAATCAGAACCCAGACACTGTAATTGCCGATGTAATACGCGGTAAGAAGCTGAATTATTACAAGAAGAACCGTGGTGACGACAAGTTTCCAGTCCTGTCCGATGAGGT
>CAIKZJ010000366.1 GCA_903831845.1 uncultured Ignavibacteriota bacterium | reverse complement strand
TTGCATAAATTTGTATATTAATAAATTGTTTGATTTACATAGCGATTTTTGATATCATCTTTTTCAATAGTTCCGTCCTCCTGTATAACTGTTTCCACGGACTAAAAGAAAAAATTTTATAATTTTTTATTAGCCACAGATGAATCCCAAAAGAATTCTGCTCGTCGAGGATGAAATAATCTCTTCAGAAAGTTTAAAAAGAAAATTGATCAGATTCGGTTATGAGGTGCTTTCAGTCATAACTACCGGTGAAGATGTCGTGAAAAACATCGAAGAGCTTAAACCGGATCTGATTCTTATGGATATCAATCTTGCCGGCGAAATGGACGGAATTGAAGCTGCATCGATTATTCAGACAAAAACAGATGTTCCGATTATCTATGTCACCGTGTTCGAAGACGATAAAATCCTTCAAAGGGCGCTTAACACGTCGCCTTACAACTATCTCTCAAAACCGGTATCGGACCAGGACCTGAACAACGCTATTGAAATCGCGCTGCACCGGCACAATATCGAGAAACTTTTCAAACTGCGGGAGAAATGGCTCGAAACTCTGTTGACGAATATGAAAGACGCTGTAATGATTACAGATGATAAAGGTTCGGTGACTTACCTTAATAGTTTCGCCGAAAAATTAACCGGATGGGAACTTGAGGACGCGATAGGGGTTTCGCATCTGGAAATATTGAAACTGATGTTTGAAAACGAAACTAACGACTCTGAAAGCCCGGTGCTCTCGGCTCTGAAATACAATATCAGCATAGACTTTCAGCCCGGTACATTCATACTTTCAAAAAAGAACACGCGGACTTTCATTAAAGGAAAAGTAATTCCGTTTTCGGACGATAACGGGGTACTTTCGGGCTCTTTACTTATGTTCCACGACTCTGAAAGCCATTCGAAATCAATGACTAATAACGAAAGCGATCAACTGGAGAGCAAGATAATACAACGCACCGCCGAACTTATGGAGGAAAATGTCGGAAGGAAAAAGGCGGAAGAATCGCTGCAGACCACTGAAGAAAAATACAGAAGAATCGTCGAAACATCCCTTGAAGGAATATGGCTTTCGGATAAGAATTTTAAAACCACATTCGTTAACCGGAGAATGGCGGAAATGCTCGGCAGCACGGTGGAAGAACTCTTTGATTCCGGTATGCCGGATCATATTAATCCCGAGCACAGGGATTTGCTGCTGAAAGAAGTTAACAGCAATGCCCTGTCGGACGGCAATGTTATGGAGCTTTTGTTCAACTGCAAAGACGGCAGAAGCCTGTGGGCGCTGGTTTCAACAAATATTCTTCACGGCGATTCGGGGGAACCGCTGGGGATTCTTTCAATGGTGACGGATATTACGGACAGAAAACACGCCGAAAGCGAAATGCAGGCCGCCAGAACGAAAGCGGAGGAATCCAGCAGGCTTAAATCGGTGTTGATTATGAACATGAACCATGAACTCAGGACTCCTATGAACGGTATTCTTGGATTTGCCTCGCTGCTGAAGGATGAAATCACCGATCCTGCACATGCCGAGATCATGAAGGATATTTATGATTCAGGAAACAGATTGATGAACACTCTTAATTCGATTATGGAATTCGCCATGCTGGAATCAGGCCATGTGAAACCTAATATCGAGGAATGCAACCTCAAATCTGTTCTGCAGTCGGTTTCGGATGTATTCTCCGTTAAGGCGGCTGAAAAAGGACTGATGTTCTCCTCAAAAATTGATACCGCCGATGTGATAGTGAAAACGGACAGCGAGATGCTTAAAACGGTTTTCTCGAACGTAATTGACAATGCTGTCCGGTTCACGGAAAAAGGAGGGGTTATAATTGAAGCGTCAATTTCGGCTGAAGAAAATAAAACCGGCGCGGTAATAAGCATCTGCGATACAGGTATCGGCATCTCCCGGGAAAAGCATGAACTGATTTTCGACGAATTCAAACAGGTCTCGGAGGGATACGGGAGATCGCACGAAGGAATAGGACTCGGACTGTCGATAGCAAAAAGAATTGCCGCACTGCTTGATGTGGATCTGTTTCTCGACAGTTCAAACTCAAACGGAACAATATTCAAGATAAGAATCAACGTTGAAAGAGATGTACACAAAAAGTACCGTAAGCAAACGGCAAAGGAGCATGATATTGTTGCCGATATACCGAAAGATAATGATGTAATAACGGAATTGAAGGAAATTCTCATCATTGAGGACAATAAACAAAATATCGATCTCGCTGTTTTGTTCCTTAAAAAAATATATAAGGTGTCCTTTGCATACACGGGTGAAAAGGCCGTGGAAATGGCAGAGAAAAAGCAGTATTCGCTGATTCTTACAGACGTCAACCTGGGCGCGGGTATAGACGGGATACAAACGCAGAAGATCATTAGAAAAATCCCGGGATACGAAAATATTCCGAATATCGTCGTAACCGGATATTCAACCTCCGAAGACCGGCAGAGGCTTCTGAAAGAAGGATTTGATGATTTTATTTCAAAGCCATATACACGTGTGATGCTCATTCAGGCCGTTCAGCGTCAACTCGGAAAACAGCGTTAGCCGCAAATAAGGAGTGCAGGTATCTGTCTTGCCGGTTTTATGCTCGAACGGAGCCGGACTTCATCCCTCAAAGAATTAATATTTTATTTAAATTAACAGAAATAATTTTTATATTTACATTCGTTTGCATATTTGAGCTAAGACGGACCTTTTTTCTGTATAATACCAGATGAAATCAAATTTGAAGAAGAGCAACGGGTCAGTTATTGATTTATTATATGATGAATTCAACTCCGCAATTGAAAATAAATCAAGATTGAATGTATTTTACGGATCGGACAGATCGGTAAATTCGGCTCTTTGCAGGCAGCTTTACAGCAGAATATTTGAAGAAAAAAATGTTATCTGCACCTATGCGGATTTTAAAATTCCGGCGAACAGGGAAACAGATGCGCTGCTTATTTCTCTTAGAAATCATTTTAATAAGGAATACGATGCGGTTTTCCCCTCCTTTGACCTCGCCTGCGCTTATTACCTGTACATGACGAATTCAGAAATTTCCCCGCTTAAAGATGACTATCCTCTTTTCGCCGGCAAAGGCCCGCTTAAAAGCGTAGCCCGGGCCGTTACCAATCTGCCGGTTAAAAGTTTTATGACGGTGCTTAACGGTATATTTACAACTCCCGGCAGCCGTTATAAACAATGGTGGCAAAAGAGGGGAAAATCGGAACTTGTTAACGTCACATCTCTGGAGCCGGAACAAATTCTCTTGAATCTGAACAATCTTTGGATAGAAGATTTTAATGAATTCTTGAATTCGAACGGAGGAGAAACGGTAATATTTTTTGACTCCTTCGAAAATATTCTCCCTGAAAACGATCCGGAAGGTTCCGGGCTTTTCAACCGGTTAATTTTGAAATGCATCGAACGGACCGAAGGAGCGAGATTCGTCTTAATGTCGGACTCTGAACTCAAAACAGGAAGACCGGACGGAGATCTCCCGTACATTGTCAGGAATATACCGCTCGATAAGTTATTTGACAGGAGTTCTTCCGATTACCTTAAACATTCGGGTATTGAAGACGGCGTATTAGCGGCGTTCATAGAAAAAGAATGCGCAGGTATTCCGCATCTGCTGAATCTTGCAATCGATATTCACAGGGAAATCATAAATGCAGGGATTAGGAAACCGTGCACAGGCGATTTTTCTTCATTAAGTAAAAATGCCCGTGAAAAACTTTTTGCGGTACTGACAGACGGTGTGCGCGAAGCCCTGAAAATCCTTACATGTGCGGAGAGCTGGGATAAGGATCTTTTCATTCTGTTAACCGGGAATTTCTGTAAAGTCTGTGTGCCGGATAACTGGGACGCGATTCGGAGGTTTACATTCATAACCGAATCCGGACCTGAAGGCTTTTATTCGATGGACGAAAATATTAGAAAAATTCTCATCACCGATCCGGACGCCGGTGTAATGCGGTCAGTATGCAACTTCCTTTTTCAGTATTATGATAAATCCGTAAAAAGCATCGACTTTGATAACATTACCGGAAACGATAAGGAAAATTTCCGCAAAGCTTTCTATTATGCGCAAAAAAGAATGAGACCGCTCGAACTTGCTGAATGGTCATCGGCGTATTTTGAAGGTTTCAGGGAAAAAGGACTTTATAGATTTTTACTGCCTTTTCTAAATACAGTAACTGAATACGTTGAGAACGGGGATATTGATGAATCGAAAGAACTTGCTGCGATTCTCCAGTCCGCCGGTATATGCTATAAGGAAGCAGGGAAGTACAAGCGCTCGGAAAAGCTGCTTTCCAGTGCTGTCAGGATTTACAAGAATGTTTACGGCGAAGACAGCAGGGAAGTCGCAGGCTGCGTTCTGAATCTGGCCGATGCTTTGTTCTGTCAGGGCGATTTCGGTAAGGCCGAACCTCTGTACCTGAAGTCAATTGTTCTGCTGAACCCTCTGGGCGATAAGGACAGCACGTTCAGCGTGGTGTCGATGATCAACCTCGCTATACTCTTCGCAAGACAGGGTAATTATGACAAAGCTGTTTCGCTTTTTGAAAAAATTCTCGCCATCAGAATGAAATTACACGGAGAAGAACATCCTGACGTGCACAGAATTCAGACAAACATAGCTAACATCGAATTAGAAAGAAAAAATTATAAAGAGGCTGAAGCGCTTTACCGGAAAATCCTCGATTCGAAAAAATCATATTACGGAGATTATCATCCCGAGGTGAGCAAGGCGATGATAAATCTTGGCAATGTTCTTATCGAGCTCGGCTGTTATGCCGAAACAGCAGCGTTATACGGAAAGGCGAAAGAAATTTTCGAGGAGTTCTATGGCCGGGAACATCCGGATTACGCAATGACACTGAATAATCTGGCTTATTTGAATTTCCTCTCCGGGAATTTCGAAGAATCAAAAACCTTCTATCTGCAGGCGCTGGATATTTACAAGAATATTCTCGGCAGCGAGCATCCTGATATTGCAATCCTTTATAATAATATAGGACTGCTCTATACCAGAATGAAAGAATTCGCTGACGCGGAGGTATTTCTCAAAAAATCTCTGGAAATAAATATTAATAAATTCGGGTTCGATAAACCCGGCACGGGTTATTCATACAAGAGTCTTGCAGAGTTCAACGAAGCTACAGGGAATTTTAAAGAGGCTTTGATCTGCTATGAAAAATATGAATCAATTATGGCTTCCCATTTTCCCGAAGACAGCCCCGATATAAAAACTGCCAGGGAAAAAATCGCTTCTCTGAAAAAATAACTTATTTTTTTTATATTTTACTATTATTTTTTTTTCTTTTGCAATCATAGTATGCACAATAATTATGTAGTATCAACACTATCGTTTTCCTTCCTCATTCTATTGCCGCACATATAAATAGGCCAAAAACAATCTATTATTCAATACTTTTAAAACTATAAATGGTATGGTTTTTGCTAAATATGTAAAAGATTTGGGAGACAAATTCCTGTTAAGACCACCGTTCTCAAAATAATTAATTAAAGGGTAATTCTAAAATAATAAGTAAGGGTATGAAGAGACTGTTCTTGACTTTGATTATGTTGTTCACGATTACGAATTTAATTGCTCAGTGGTACAACAACTACAACACAGGGTTTGATATGAAATCCGTATCATTTCCCGTATACAACACCGGCTGGGCCGTCGGTGCCGGAAACACAATTATTAAAACCACCAATTCCGGCAATAACTGGTCCTCTCAAAACTGCGGACTACCATTCACAACAACTTTCAATTCCGTCTGTTTCGATGATGCGCAAACAGGTTTCATTTCCGGTTATCCTTATTCGGGAAACCCAGTTCTGCTGAAAACT
>CAIKZJ010000365.1 GCA_903831845.1 uncultured Ignavibacteriota bacterium | reverse complement strand
AGCCGCCGGAAGTTCCGATGCGGTCCTCCGCGATGCGTGCCACCGAGTCGATCGGCTCGAGACGCAGCAGCGGATTGGTCGCGGCCGGATTGTAGAAATTGTTCTGGACGCCCTGTCCCAGGTACTTAAATAATAATTATTAATTACTAATTACTAATTACCAATTGCTACTTTATCATAGCCATTTTTTTCACGCGGTCATACACCACGCTGCCGCCGTTCGGGTTCGTGACGAGCATTCTGTAATAATAGAGGCCCGAAGCGTATTTCGACGCGTCCCATGTAATTTCATACACAGCCGGCTGAAGTACTTTATTAATGAGCACTTCAACCTCTCTCCCCAGAGAATTGTAAATCGCTATCTTCACGTTGCCTCCGCGGATTTCACCGACCGACATTTCGGGCAGCCTGCGCGTGTCGAAACCGAATTTCGTGGAGCTGTTGAACGGGTTCGGATAATTCTGCGACAGTGAATACTCGTCCGGAATTTTTCCCGATATAAGTCTTACGCCTTCAACAAATGTATTCGCCCTCGATATCCTCCCGTTGCTCCGTACGGCGTAAATCCATCCGGCGCCGTAATACATAACCGTGCTTCTTGCCATCGACATATGGTTATATGTTCCGGCAGGAGCGGTATACTGATTCGTCCAAGAAGGATTGTTCACAGTCCTGTAGTATACAGAACTGCCTCTTGTTAAGAACAGATAATTAAATGTCTGCAGGCTTCCAGTGAAAGAAGTGATACTTCCTGAACCGGGGGCGCTTTCAAGATACCAGTTGACGCCCGAATTTGAAGTTCTGTAAAGAGTGCTGCCCGCTGTATAGCCTATAGTGTAAGGCGTTGAGCTCATCCACAGACAGCCCGCGTTCGTTTCAGGCGAAATGGAACTGAACGCCCATGAGGAGCCGCTGTTAGTCGAATAATACACCCTTGAATTGTTTGAGCCGAACCAGACAGTGCCTCCGGACATCCAGAGCGAATTGGCAAAACCCGCTTCAGTGCCGGATGAAGCGAGACGCAGACCCGTTGAATCCCAGTTTACTCCACCGTTAGTAGTTCTCCAGAGCGACCATCTTCCGCCGACGGGGTCGCCCGCCATAAACCCGATTGCCTCGCTTGTAAACCACATGGCATTTATGAAACCGTTGGTCTGTGTGAATACCTGCGACCAGTTAGCGCCCGAGTTTGATGTTCTGTAAACGTAAGTGTTCGAACCTGAATGACCCGCGGCAAGCATAACCTGCGAAGGGGAAATAGCGGTAATGAAAATATTCACCAGACTTACATTCGCGGGAATCCCGTTCCTGCTGACGTTAGTCCAGTTATATCCCCTGTTGGTGGTGCGCAGAACAGTAGCGCTGTCGCCGCATACGCAGGCGTTCAGGCAGTCATAATTGGAAGCGGAATTCAGCGGCACTGTAACAAGCTGCGGTAGTTCTTCCCAGAAAACCTGAGAAAAAGAATTGTCAGAAAAAGCAATTAAATAGAAGGCGAGAAAAAAAGAAACTGTAAGAACCTTTTTCATATATCCCTCCGGAATTAATTCGCTTTTATAGTTTCAAACCATAAAAACAGTAATTTATATTAGCTAATAATTTCTGTATTAACAAGGAATATTTTGCTGAAGTGCCATATTTCTTTATACCTTACATCAAACCGTGCTTATTTTAATTCCCGGAAAAACCTGCGCTAATCCCGGAAGATAATTTTTTATTCATTGTTATTACAAAACTTATCGGCCTGACGGTCATTTATCGACGGCATTTTTCAATGCGTGCTTAATTTTGTATTGTAAATAAAATCATAAATGAAAATGAAAAACTTCATAAACAGAATTTTCGGAAGAGGCGCGAAACCTCCTGGCACTGAATCGAAAAATTTCTCTGGAACAGGCGGATACCTCGGTCTCAATTACAACAGGTCTTACGAAAATTATAAATCATATGCCTACGCCTGCATAAACACGCGCGCGGAAAATGTTTCGAAAGCCAAAATAATGCTATACCGGCTTACACGCGGGGGGAAATTCAACAAAGAGGTGATCCAGCATCCCTTCCTCGAAATAATAAGGAATCCTAACCGGCGCGGCCACGCTTTCAAAGAACTGCTTCATAAAATCTCATCGTCCCTTGACCTATACGGAAACGCATACCTCTACATTCACAGGAATAACAGCAGCAGGCCCGCCGGTTTCTATCATCTGCCCTCGAAGTCGGTCAGGATTAAGCTCAATCCGGAAATGTCACAGATTGACAGGTATATTTACTTCAACGGAAAATCCAACACAGAATACGAGAAGAAAGACATTCTTCATTTTCTGATTCCCGACCCCGACAACAGTTTCCTCGGCAAATCGATCATCTCAGGTTTCAACTTCACACAGGAAATCGATTTCCTGCAGAACCTATACCAGAAGAACTTCTACAGGAATGACGCGGCTGTCGGAATGCTCCTCGAATCGGAAAAAACACTTACTGACAACGTATTCGAACGGCTTCGCAACGAATTCCGCGACCAGTACGAAGGCGCGGAAAACGCCGGCAAGACTATAATTCTCGAAGGTGGCATAAAGGCGAAACCATACCAGGCGTTCCCGAAGGACGTCGAGATTCTTCCTTCAAGAAAAATGATAAGGGACGAAATACTGGCCATGTTCCGCGTTCCGAAGATAATTCTCGGAGTAGCCGAGGAAGTCAACCGCGCGACCGCGCGCGAGTCGATGAAGATTTTCAACGACTACGTTATCAAGCCGTTCGCGAAGATATGCATCGAATCGAAGTTCAATATCTTTCTCAAGGAAAACTTTCCCGGGGAAGAACTGCAGATCGTGATGGAATACGAATTCGAAATCGACCGGGAGCTTCAGCTTAAAGCCCTCGACATATACAGCCGGTACGGTATCGCCACGCGGGACGAAATGCGCGAGCTCGAAGGATTTTCAACGGAATAATTACAAATAATTAAATAAAGAAAAATGGAATACAAGACATTTGAATGCGCCTCTAAAACTTTCAACGACAGGGAGATGACCATCGAGCATTATATCTCGACGTCGACACCCGACAGGTACGGCGAAGTAATAAACCCCGCGGGAATGGACGATACAAATTTCAGGAAGAACCCCGTAGTGCTGTTCTGCCATGATTCAAGGAATATCGTGATAGGCAAGAACCTTACTCTCGTTCCCGACGATTTCGGCATACGCGCCGTCACTAAATTCGCCGACACCGAAACAGGCAGAGAGCTTTACAGGCTCAACCGCGAAGGATTTCTTAACGCCTGGTCAATAGGGTTCATTCCCAAATCGCGTCCCGAAAGACGGACAGTGAACGGCAGCGAAGTCAGCTACATAGCCGACTGGGAACTCATCGAATACTCTTCAGTCCCCGTTCCCGCAAACCCCGACAGCATCAATCTTATTCTAAAAGAGCTTAAAGACGAACATGTAAGAAAAATGTTCAGCGATAACCAAACATCATTTACAAACAATTCATCTGAAGAAAGGAAAAACAATATGGATGAAAACACGAAAGCAGACCTGCTCGACGAGAGCAAGGTCGAAGAGATTTCGAGGAAGATCGCGTCCGAAGTCGTCAGGAAAGAGATATCGGATTCCGCAAATCTTGCCTCGGAGCAGATTCCGTCCGAAGGATTCCGCGACTCGGCGAACAAAGAAAGCAAATCCGTTCAGGACGGGAGGAATTTTCTGAAATCAATCGTTTACGGAAAGCCCGAACTACTGCCCGCTCATTACAGAGACTTTCTGAACGAGTCGACGGGAGCCGCGGGCGGTTACCTCGTTCCGCAGGAATGGAACGACAGGATAATGTCGCTCGTGAAAGAAAGCGGAGTGGCCATGAGGAACGCCACGATTTACAACATGACAAGGCGCGAGCTCGTTATACCGAAACTCGACACGCTGCCGACCTGGTCATTCGTGAGCGAAGGCACAGTAAAGCCGGTTTCAAACCCGTCGTTCGCTCAGGTTATACTGAGAAGAAAAGACGGAGGATTCATAGTCCTCTTCTCGAAACAGCTTCTCGAGGACGAGGCGTTCGACGTTATGGGCTTCGTCACGAACCTCGCCGCGCAAATCCTCTCTTACACAATCGATACTGCTGCGTTCAGGGGCATTCCGGGAAATATAGACGGAATACTGACAAACGGTATAGGCGCGAAGGTTATGGAAACCGCGGGAACGGATTTCAACAGCCTGACTTACGACGATCTCATAAAGGCGGTCTCGGGAGTTCCTTCGCATACACTGCCTAACGCGAAGTGGTACATGAACAGAACAGTGTACGGACTTATCAAGGGGCTCAGATACGCCCCGAATTCCGAATACGTTCTGAGTCCGCAGGACAGAAAAGACCGCGTGCTCGAAGGTTATCCGGTAGAGCTTTCAGACGCATGCTACTCGCTCACGGAATCCGAACAGGACAGGGCTTTCATCGCTTTCGGCGATCTCAGTTACATGGCAATCGGCCTGAGAAACAATCTCTCAATCGATTTCAGCAAGGACGCTACTGTCCAGATGGGCGCGCAGAACGTCAACCTCTGGCAGTCGGGACTCGTAGGCCTGAACTTCAACGCCTCTTTCGACGTGAAATTCACTTACCCGATAGCCATTTCAGTTCTCAAGACAATGATAGAAGGCTGACAGGCGCGGACTAAAACAAGGAGGGATTAACTTCCCTCCTTTTTATTAACCTTAACAGCAATGCTATGATCAACATAGATGACCTTAAATACTTTCTCGGCATAGGCGATTCTGTTCACGATGATTTCTTACGGAAAATCATCGATATGTCGACGGCACGAATAAACAATTACTGCAGGAGAAGAATGAACTATTCCAGGATTTATGAAATAGTCAGCGGTAAGAACGAAACAATCATTCACCTCTCAAACTACCCCGTCGAAAAAGTCGAATCCATTATGTACCGCGGCGACACGGGTGCGTTCAGCAACGACCTTTTCGGCGGTAAACCTGTTAACGACAACCTCTTCGTCGAACAGGAAACGGGAAAGATAATCCTGCTGAACGGCTTCACACTGCCCGCGGGAAATTCAAACGTGAGAATAAAGTATTACGCGGGCTACATCGAAAATGCAGCTGACCCGGTTAATGAGCTCCCGCCGGACCTGAAATACGCCGCAATGCTCATGTCGGCGGAAACGTTCCTTAAGAGCTTCAGGTCGAACAGCGACGAGTTCTATTCGAAAAGAACCGGACTAAGCGGGCTCGATGTGCGCAGAAAAGACGACAGCTCGGAGATAACATATTCTTTCACATACAGCGATGAGAATTACGAAAAGATTATAGACAAATATATTTCTAACAAAATTTAATTTTACTGCCATGATAAAATTTTTTCTCGAGGATTCCAACTTCTCAATGATGCGGCTTTTAAGTTTTCTTGCCGTTATCTCCGGCATTCTGACCGGTGCCGCGGTTATAGCCGCAGGATTCCTCAAATACGACGCCGTGTACCTTCGCGAAATGACATACCTGTGCGGAGTGCTCTTCGGTTTCGGATTCGGCGGAAAAGCGACGCAGAAATACGCCGAGACTCTCATCAGGAACAACAGGAATTTAAACTTAAAGGAATAACATGGAAACGAAAACAATTATTAAAGTTGCAGCAGTGATTCTCACGGCTGCGGTTATTCCACTCCTGCTTCTTCTTTCGAAAAGGAAAACCGAAAAATTACCGGTCAGAATAGTCAGGGATACGAATCTTGTCAGCCGCTACGAGCAGGAACATAAAACCGATACGGTATTAAGATTCGCTGACAGAATCTTATACCGCAAACAGAACCCTGAAATTATATACGTGCAGAAGACCGATACTGTTTTCACCGAAAAAATAATTTCAACCGACCTGCCTCTGCGCATAGAAAAAAGTCGCGATGAGCTTAACATAAAAGCCGTAAACCTGAAGGACTCAACGCTGAAAGAATACGTCTTCAGGGATGTTTCACGTGATTTCACCGCTTTTACTTCGAATGAAGGAATTAACGTTAAAAGCCGGAACTTCAGCATCGAATATCCGGGGTTTGATTTAAGAACCGTATACCTGCCGTCAAAAGGAAGCAGTTACTATGAAATACACTCGGAGGCGGGAATAAATTATAAAGAAAGAGTTTCCTTATCTGCAGGATGCGGATACGGAACACTGTACAAGAATATCTTTTTCACTTTATCACTAAAATTGAAAGGCCTGTAAAATGGACTACGACAAAATCAGGGAGCACTTCGAAAACACAATTCTGACATCGAAAGAATTCGAATCTGCAAAACCCGTCAACGAGCTTAACCTGCTGTATCCGCCGTTCCTGGAGAAACTCATAAAATGCTTCGCCAGGTACAACGAAAAATATCCGGAACACGACGTTTACGTCGTCGAGACTTACAGAAGCAACGAACTTCAGAAAAAATATTACGACGAGCATAAAAGCAAGGTGCGGAAAAACGGAATGCACCATTACGGCATAGCGGCAGATGTTGCTTTCTACATTAATGGTGAATTCTCTTACAAGGGAAATTACGATTTTCTAAGGGAGATTTTTGCGGAGGAAGGCCTCACCGTCCTGAAATGGGAGCTCGGGCACGTGCAGTTAATTCCTGTTTCCGCACAGAGCAGCTTAAGGACCGCTGTAACAGCTTAAAACAATCCGGACGACGGGATTCGGGTTTTATCTCAAAATGACAAACGTTTCTCATTTTTTTTATTTTTATGATTTAAAAAGCCCGATATTTTACCATTTTAAAGGTTTTTTGATGGCACATTATTTGAGTAATTACAAAGAAAAAAACAATTTAATGGATAAAGAGGCAGTATACAGATACTACGGCTGGCGGATCGAAGACGGGGATTACGAACCCGGAGATAAATATGATTACATTACACGCAGATCATCAAAAATCGGAAAATTCATAAACCTTCTCATAGCTGTCTTCGTAATGCGTTTCAAATAATCAGAAAATCCGGATACAGAAATAAAAAAAAGGGGACAATTCTGAAAGAACGTCCCCTTAGGAGAAAGGAGGAATGATTTTACTTCACGACACTCATTGTTTTCGTAATCTCGGTGCTCATTCCATTCGCGCCGTTTACGATTATCTTATAAAAGTACAGACCGCTCGATAAGCTCGAAGCATCGAACCTGACCGTATGATATCCCGCTGACTGCTGTTCGTTTACAAGCGATTTGACTTCCCTGCCCGTTATGTCATACACTTTTAGCATGACTCTGGCGTCCTGGGGGATGTCATATCCGATTGTAGTCAGAGGATTGAACGGGTTCGGATAGTTCTGCCCGAGAGTTATCTTCGACGGTGAAGCGATGCTGACAAGCCCGTTCAGGTCGAAGTACTCGTAATTACCGTTAAAGTCGATTTGTTTAAGCCTGTAATAATATTTCCCGGAATTAAGATTGTTGTCCTGGAAATTATATTCAGTGTTCCCGTTAACTGTACCCTTTCCGTTTATAAAACCTATGTTAGTCCAGTTCGAAGCGACGTTCTTATCGAGATCGCCGGAGATCCTGTACACTTCGAAACCGTGATTGTTCTGTTCCATCGAAGTTATCCACTTCAGATTCACGTTTCTTCCCGACACGCTGTAAGTGAATGAAGCGAGTTCGACGGGAAGGGGCGAATCCTGCAGTTTGAAAACGTTTCCTGCGGGAGATATTGAATAAACCGAAGCGTTGCCGTTCGCCCTTGTGCCGGCGTAATACGCGTCGATATGCATTACGTTCTTCGATGCGGTCGAGCTTCCGTATGACGTGAAGGTCGCGCCGTTTTCTTCTATCCTGTAACTGTATGAAATTGTCGAGTTGGAGACGACGTAGAAAGCCGAGTTCGTGCCCGAGACGTATTTCAGGCTTGCCTGTCCGGAAAGACTCGAGGGTACGCCCGGAACATCAAGCACAGTCCAGTTAACACCGCCGTTCGTGGTCTGCCATATGTTATTGTTAGTAGAACTCACAGCCGCATAGCCGTGAATCTTGTCGTCGTTGAATGTGACCGTGGAAACAAATCCCTGCGAACTGCTTGCGCCGTCGAGAGAATAATAGTTAAAGTTTGCACCGCCGTTCGTCGTTATAGCGACCCTTGCATTCGACACATTAAGACCGAAACCGAAGAAGTTCTGGTCGATGCAGAATACTGAATTCTGCGCGCCGTAAGCGCTGGGGGCGGTGAATGTGAACTTTGTCCAGTTAGTGCCGCCGTTCGTCGTTTTCCACATAAGGAAATTACCTGATGACCCGTTCGGATCGCAATGCGCGAAACCTATCTGGGGATTTGATCTCGAAAAAACCACACCGTTGAAAAATCCGTAAACATTTGTTCCTGAAGAATCTATTCTTGTCCAGTTTGTTCCGCCGTTTGTCGTTCTGTAGAATTTCGCATTCTTGACTGTGCCGTCACCTGAAGGAGCGCCATCGCCTACAAAAATAGTGTTTGCGTCTTTGCCCCATACACATGAGAAAAATCTGCCGCTTGTCGTTATTCCGTTTCTTGGAAGTTCAGTGAAGTTCGCTCCGCCGTTTGTCGATCTGTAAATTACCGGTCCGTAAGTTGATGTTCCTCCGACAACAAATACAATATTATCACTGACTACGGAGACGCTGGGCCAGCTTCCGAGATTGTTCAGCGCAGCTGAACCGGAAGGCGACCATTGCCCGTAAGAAAAGCCGGCTGTCAGCATCAGAATCATGCTTACCGCCAGAATTCTTCCAATTTTAGTGTTTTGCTTGTACATGATAATTGTTTTGTTCTTCTCTTTTGAAATATTCAAATCTTATCTTACAAATTGCGTGCCATGCTAAAATGTCCTTTAAACCGTGAAATCTCACATTTTTTTACTGTATTAATAGTGTTTATACTTCTATAAGAGTTCTTACACTACTGACTGATTCTGTGTTTTTCTCTGAATTTACACCGTAAAATTCCGGCATGGAACACGTCGAGTTTCTTTTAAAACTGTTATAATGGAAATAGAAAGCAGCCGTAAACCGCTTTCTAAAAAATTGACTGAAAGATTATTTATATAGCCGGTGAACCCGGCTATATAAATCATAAGTTAAAATTACTTGGCAAGCATCGCAAGGTTCACGAAAACCATGAGGATTACCGCTAATACCGAGTACGGATTGACGAATTTTTTAATGTTGTCCTGATCCATTATATCTCCCTGTTTTAATTTATTTGATATTCAATTATCAAAATGCGTGCCAGTGAAATAATGCCCGATATTTTGCAAAATTTAAGGTTTTCTTCAATAAAGTTTATGGAATAATATAGTCGTCTTACTTCATTTATCTTGTATGTAATTTCATTGGCCGATAAACCCCTAATCCTGTCAAATCTTCGAACCTCATTTTTATCAGTTAATGATAGCGTAATATAATACATCTGTATTATTTTAATATCAGATTTTCATACTAAATAATAAGGAGAAAAAATGAAAAACATTAAAACAACGGAATCGGCCGGAAATAAATGCGGTACGGCTGCCTGCATTCCCGACTACCTGATACCGGGAACGGATTTCGGTTTCCTGAACGGGTCAGGAAAACCGATCCTGTACAAAGCCGGAGCCGAAAAACTGTTATCCGGACTCAGGCTGAACATCGAATCACTTGTATGCGTCAGCAGTCTTACGGACATAGACCGAAATTTTCTGGATTTCACTTACAGATGCTCCGTCAGGGACAGATCCGGAACAGTTACCGGCATAAGCGAGGGAAGCTCTAACAGCCGGGAAGATTGTTTCAGGCTTTGCTTTGCCGTGAGGGACGTCAACAAGCTTACGAAGGAGCAATACAAGGAAAAGATAAAGACCGGCGAAGGGAAATGGATCAGAAGAAACGGAAGATGGGCATGGACGGAAAGGAATTGCAGCGGAAGCGTAATCGGCATGAAGAATTTCATTCAGAAGACCGCACAGAGAAGAGCGTTCGTCGGGGCTGTGTTAATGGCCTCGGGTCTTTCGGATTCATTCAAACAGGATTGATTAACATTAACCCCGTGCACATGTCATCTTCAAAACACATCAACTTCAGAATGCGCCGTACAGGTCTCACAGCTGCAGGACTAAGGCAAATCCCGGGTTACGACAACTACTTCGCCGACTGCAGGGGCAGGATTTATGTATCGGGTAAATACGGTCAGATGCGGCAGCTTACACAGTTTCTTTCGCCTAATGCAAGATATCTCCGTGTATACCTGACAAAGAATCGTGTCAAAAAGAACTTCTGTGTCCAAAACCTCGTTCTTTCCGCTTACAGGAATTATGACCCGGAAAAAATATGCGTCAGACACCTCGACAGAAACCGTTTTAACAACAGGATTATGAACCTACGGCTTTACGGAACGGTTTCCCGTGACAGACGGGTGAAAGCCGATGAGTACAGAATAGAATGCCTTGAAGAAAAGCTGAAAGAGAAAGCAGGTTATGACATGAATACAAGACTCTGGAATAATTACCTGAAACTTAAGAAGAAAGGAACCACCAAAGCCGTTATAAACTGGCTTACAATAGTGCTGAAAAGCCTATGACTGGTTACTTATGGGCAGTGTGAAGCTGAATACGCTGCCCTTCCTGTACTCGCTTTCGAAAGTTATCTTTCCCCCGTGCTTTTCGACCATCTCCTTGCAGAGAATCAGGCCGAGACCTGTACCCTCTTCATCGAGGGTGCCTATTGTGGTAAAGTGAGTGTCAATCGAGAACAGTTTATCGAAGTTTTCTTTCTTGATACCTTTGCCGAAATCACGCACGTATATTCTCGCAAACGCTCCCTCAATTTCAGAAGTTATCTCTACGTTATTCCCGGGGAACGAGAACTTTAAAGCGTTTCCTATCAGGTTCTGAAGTATAGAATCGAACATTTTCTTGTCGGCATAAACCGAAATACTTTCGTCAACCCCGGAAACAATGCTTATTTCCTTCTTCATTGCGCTGGGCTTAAGAAGGTCTATGTTATGCCTTACCATCTTTTCAAGGTTGAACTTTTCGGGAAGATACTCGATCTTACCTGTCTTGATTCTCGACCACTGTAGAAGATTGTTAGTAAGCGAATGCATCTTTTTCGCGGAGTGGAATATATATCCGATATACTCTTTGACTTCATCCGTTGTAAGGTCGCTGAAATTATCATAAAGCAGGCTTGAGAATCCGAGCAGACCCTGAAGAGGATTCCTCAGGTCGTGAGCGACTATCGAGAAGAACCTGTCCTTGCTGGCGTTAAGCTCCTTCAGTTCGTCGGAATAAACCTTTAGTTTCTGTTCCGATTCTATTCTCGACGTTATATCCCTGAATGTCGATATGAAACTGTTCGTACTTCCCTCTCCGTTAATAATCGGGCTCGAATTGAACTCCGCTATGAATGTCGTACCGTCATCGCGCTTCATCCTGTAAACGTTTCCCTTTGTGTGTTT
>CAIKZJ010000364.1 GCA_903831845.1 uncultured Ignavibacteriota bacterium | reverse complement strand
CGAAAAGTTTCTACTTCTCTTCCTTCGCGCTGCCGAAGGAAAAAAGGGACGCTTCATACGCGATATACTCTTTCTGCAGGTTCGCTGACAACATTACCGATGTTACGGGTTACGAGTCTACTGAATTTCTCGGAGAAAAAATCAGCCGCCTGCGCGCGCTTCTCGATGATATTTACATTCAGGCGGAATCCGGTTCCGGAGAGGTTTCGGACTTTACCGCAACTGTAAGGAAATACGGAATCCCTAAAGTATATTTCGAAGACCTGATAGACGGTGTCTCTTCTGATATAACCAAGAAACGGTACGAAACATATTCGGAACTCGATGTTTACTGCTATAAAGTAGCTTCGGTCGTCGGACTTATTATGACTAAAGTATTCGGATATCACGGCGAGGAGGCTCTGATGCACGCAATAGACCTCGGCAAGGCAATGCAGCTTACTAATATTTTACGTGACATAAATGACGATTATTCGATGGGCAGGATATATATACCGGCGGAAGAAATGAAAGCATTCGGATATTCGGAAGTAGACCTCAGCAGACGGACAATAAACGACAACTTCAGGAACCTTATGAAGCATCAGATAAACAGGGCAAAGGAATACTACAGTTCAGCGGACGAAGGAATAAAATTCCTTACTGACGACGGATCCAGAAGCACAGTCATGATGATGAGCAAAATATACTCCGGAATACTCAATGAAATCGAAGCCGGCAATTATGATGTGTTTTCTAAAAGGCATTACGTAAGGACAACGAAAAAAATCGCGGCGGCTGTAAGAATGTATGCCCGAAGACTTTACTCTTTAAATAAGCATAAACAAGCGGAATGTATTTCAGAACCGGCTATTAATAACGCAGATTAAATAAATCCGGTATTGCGGAATTAGATTTAGGTTAGAAAATCCAAAATAATTTTCCGGAATACACCCTTAAAGGATTTTAATTTATACCCGCCGGTCCCTTTGCATATTACCGGAAACAAGACAGAGATACGACATCCCATACTTCTCTCGACATAAACCCATGTAATATCAAATAATTACGCATAAATACTGGTTTATTTGAATTTTCCTCGGGGTTAAGAATAACATTACGAATGTAAATTTTCCTACATTATTGCTTTTTTCTCAATTGATAAATTGCAATAAAATTGATATATTAATGGTTTGTAAAAATTAGATTTTGTGTCATGTCAGAAATAAACTTAAAAGCAGAGAAAAGATCGGATTTTAAGAAGTCTACATCAAGACAACTGAGGAAATCGGGCTTTGTTCCCGGTGTATACTATATTCACGGCGGAGATAACATCGCCATCAAGGCTCCGGAGTTATCGCTCAGGCCTGTGGTTTCAACCACCGAATCAAGAGTAATAAATCTGGATATTGAAGGTGAAGTCAGACAGTGCATTCTTAAGGATGTACAGTTCGACCCGATCACCAGCAAGCTTATCCACTTCGATCTTCTCGGCCTGAAAGAAGGCGAAAAGATTAAAGTCGAAGTGCCCGTTAAGCTCAACGGCAATCCTGTCGGAATCAAAGAAGGCGGATTACTGCAGTTCATCATGCACAAACTCGAAGTACACTGCCTGCCGCAGCATCTTCCGTCGCATATCGATCTTGATATAAGCGGACTGGGTATCGGCAATTCGATCAAAGTGGCTGATGTAAAGCTAGAGAATATTGAGTTCCTTAATGAAGAGCATACGGTTATAGTATCAGTTGTACCGCCTACAGTAGTCGCCGAAACGGCGCCTGCAGCAGCTGAAGGCGAAGCTCCTGCCGAACCCGAAGTAATTTCTAAGGGCAAGAAGGAAGAAGAATCGGAATAGAATTTCATTTAGTTATAAAACCCTTTAATTTCTCCCGAGATTAAAGGGTTTTTTATTTATAAAAATCATTCATGAAACTAATTGCAGGACTCGGAAATCCCGGAACTCAATACGCCAATACACGACATAACATCGGCTTCATCGCGCTCGATTATCTGTCAGCTTTCCTGAAAATAAACTTCAAACCAGGAAAAGGCGATTTTTACTTTGCCTCCGGAAAATACCGGAATGAAGATTATTTTCTTCTTAAACCGTCGACTTTCATGAATAACAGCGGCCTCGCGATACTGCAGTTCCTCGAACTTTATGAAAACATAGAAGACAGTATGAATATTCTCGTTGTGCATGATGATTTTCACATACCGCTCGGCACTATCCGTATAAGGACCAACGGCAGCGACGCGGGACATAACGGCGTTTCGAGCGTAATGTACCACCTTAATACTGACGAATTCACACGAATGAGAATAGGCATAGGAAAAAAAGAAATTATAAGAAAAGACGAATACGTGGATTTCGTACTGACTGACTTTAACGCAGACGAAACTGAAAAAATTGAAAAACTGCTGCCCGTTTACCGGGACTGCATTCTCAGTTTCCTGACTGATGACATTAAAATTACAATGAATAAATTCAACAGGAACTTCCTTCCTGAAGATGCTGAACCGGTAAGCGACCATAAACCGGATACCGACACGGACTAAAATATCGGCTTTTTTACATTTACATTAATATAAATATTTGATTTATTACGTAAATTTAATGAAACCATATAATTAATTTTACAGTTTCTATTATTAGTAATTATACAATTGTTATTCGTTAATTTAACTTATACTCTATGTCGTTAACACTGGTACTAATTTTCGCAATTAGTATTTTTGCCTTAGCGTTCGCGGTTTATCTTATCAAGAACGTTATGAAAAGGGACACAGGAACCCCCAAGATGCAGGAGATTTCGAATGCCATCAAAGAGGGTGCCGAAGCATTTCTTAGGAGGCAAAATAAAACTATTTTGTATCTGGCAGTTGCTACTACTGCCCTGGTTTACTTACTGTACACTTTCCAGAAGCCTGAACTGGCTTTCTGGGCAGCACTTTCCTTCATACTCGGAGCGCTCAGCTCTGTCGCGTCCGGTTACATTGGAATGTGGATATCAATCAGAGCAAACATCAGGACAGCATCCGAAGCTATGAAATCACTCAACGGCGCTTTGCAGACAGCTTTAAGAGCGGGCGCGGTTTCAGGTCTTTTCATTGTTGCAATGTCATTGCTCGGCGTTGTGTTGTTATTCTACATAGTCTTAACATTCAGTGATCACCCGACCGAAAAAATTCCGTTCTTCATAGCGGGTTACGGTTTCGGAGCGAGTTTTGTCGCGCTCTTCGCGCAGCTCGGCGGCGGTATCTATACCAAAGCTGCTGACGTAGGCGCCGACCTCGTCGGAAAAGTCGAAGCGGGAATTCCCGAAGACGACCCCAGAAATCCGGCCGTCATAGCAGACCTCGTCGGCGACAACGTTGGCGACTGCGCAGGCCGCGGCGCCGACCTCTTTGAATCAACAGCTGCAGAAAATATCGGAGCGATGATTCTCGCCGCTATGCTGTTCAAGGCGAATCCCGGCGCGTTCGGCAACGAACCCGGTACACTGCTTCTCGTAATTCTCTTCCCGCTGCTCGCAAGAGCGTTCGGACTGATTTCGTCAATCGTCGGAATCATGTCCGTTAAAGCTAAAGAAGACGAAGACCCGATGAACGCGCTCAACAGAGGTTACTACGTTACCTCTATACTCGCGATGATTGGTTTCGGTATCGCTTCTTACTGGATTTTCGGAAACGGTCACATTGCAACCGCAGCGCCTACCGCCTGGTGGCATTTCTTCATCAGCGGTATTATCGGCGTCGTAACATCCGTTATATTCCTCTGGCTTACACAGTATTACACTGAATATAAATACGCCCCCGTTAAATCGATTGCGGAAGCCGCAAAGACAGGTCCCGCTACAACGATTATATCAGGCGTCGCGGTAGGCTTTGAATGCGTCGCTATTCCTTCTATCGTAATCGCAATCGCTATCTTCACGGCTTACACTTTAGGAAATACGATCACCGGTCTTGAAGATGCGGGATTCTTCGCTACAGCAGTAGCGACAATGGGTATGTTAGGACCCGCGGCGTTCGTTCTCGCGATGGATACTTTCGGACCCATCACTGATAACGCGGGCGGTATAGTCGAAATGTCACAGCAGCCCGAAGAAATCAGGGTTAAGACCGACAGGCTCGATGCGGTCGGCAACACGACAAAAGCTCTTACAAAAGGATACGCGGTCGGCTCGGCTGCTCTCGCGGCATTTCTTCTTTATCAGGCATTCATAGTTGAAATCAAAGAATACGGCGGCTCGCTCAATCAGGTTGACATTACAAAGCCGGCGGTGTTCATCGGAGCTCTCATGGGCGCGATGCTCGTCTTCCTGTTCTCCGCATGGGCTATTAAAGCCGTCGGACGTTCGGCGCAGAGCATCATTCAGAACGTGCGCGACCAGTTCAAGGCGAAACCGGGAATACTTCAGGGCACCGAAAAACCCGATTACGCTCAGGCGGTCGATATCGTTACCCGTTCGGCGTTAAGGGAAATGGTTAAGCCCGGCATTCTTGTTGTCAGCATGCCTGTTCTCATCGGCGTCATATTCAAACTTCTTTACAAAGCGGATCTCTCGAACGCCACAGGCGCCGAAGTCGTAGCGGCTATGCTCCTCGTCGGTACCATAGTCGGCGTGATCACAGCCCTCTTCCTTAACAACTCGGGCGGCGCATGGGACAACGCTAAGAAGTACATAGAACTCGAGAAGAAAGACCTCGAGCACAACATGGGCAAAGGCTCTGAAAAACACAAAGCGGGCGTTGTCGGCGATACAGTCGGCGACCCGTTCAAGGATACGGCTGGCCCGTCATTGCATGTTCTCATAAAACTGCTCTCGACGGTAACACTCGTTCTTGCACCGCTGTTCATATAATCAATAAGTTGTCTTTCCCGCTTTAGCGGGAATCAGTTAAAGCCCCGGTACCCCCGGGGCTTTTTTATTTAATTCAAAACTTAAAGTGCAAAATTCAAAAGTTCAGTTTAAAATGTAAATTTATAATTTATTACGGAATTTGGTTTCACCCAAGACCTGTCGTATTTCCAGATAAAAAGCGTCTAACTACTAACTACTGCTCTTAATTACTAATTACTAATTGTATTGTAATTTATCCACCCTTCCCTATTTTTGCCTTATGGAGCTTCTTGAAAAATTTCTCTGCGAACAACTTAAAAGAGACGAAGAGTCATTATTCGCAAAATTCAGGGAATACAACCGCCTCGTTCTAGAATGGAATTCGAAAATAAATCTCGTATCGAGGAAGAACGAATCAATTGAGAACATTCTGCTGAACTCGGTATTTTTCCTGACAAAATTTGACTTTAAGCCGGATGCGTCCGTACTTGACATAGGCACGGGCGGCGGTTTTCCCGGCGTTCCCCTGAAAATATTATTTCCAGGCGTTAGCATAACTCTTGTCGATTCCATACGTAAAAAGATTAACGCGCTGTCCGATATTATTTCAAGACTTGGATTTGATAACGCGAAAGCAGTATGCAGCCGCGCCGAAGACCTGAAGAAAGACAAAACCAACAGGTTTGATTATATCGTATCGAAATCGGTAGCGCCTCTTGCCGACCTTGCAGACTGGGCTCTCGATATGCTTAACAGCGGCGGTTCTATGCTTTGCATAAAAGGCGGAGATATGACCGGAGAAATAAAAGAGTTAAAGAGAAAACATAAAAACGTTAATACCGAAGTAATAGATTTTACATTCGAAAGCATTTACAATATCGACGATAAAAGACTTGTCATAATAAAAAAACAGGAATGAAAAAAAGGGTAATTGCATCATTATCAGTATGCGCGCTCGTCCTGCTTACTGTTTCTAATATTTTTCCGCAGGCATACAGAATAACAGGGAAGGTTACGGACGCTAAAACCAATAAACCCCTCCCCTTTGCGTCGATAAAAGTCGCCGAAACAAATTCAGGAACTACTTCTGACGACAAAGGCAATTTCATCCTGAAGGTTAAACAAGGTTCTTATAACCTGATTACTTCCTATATTGGTTATTTTTCCGATACATCAAGTTTTTATGTCACAGATACTGACTTATCAAGAGACATATTCCTTCATCCGTCGGAAATTTTCACTGACGTGATCGAGGTTGCCGGCGAAGACCCGGCATACGGCATCATCCGTAAAGCGATAATGTACAAAAGAAGTTTCAAGAGGAACCTGAAGGAATATAATTACGATGCTTTCACGAAATATGTGGTGCGCTCATCGATTAATCCGTTTTCCGACGACAAGACAGAAAAAGATTCTTCAGGGCTAAGCATACTCGGTATACTCGAATCCGAAACACAGGGGTACTTCAGAGAGCCCGACCTCGAAAAACAGATAGTGAAATCCAAACGCGAGACGGCAAACATAAGCCGCGGCTTTGCGATTCCGTTCATCGTGAATTTTTATGACGAGTATGTCGATTTCGGAGAAACAAAAATCCCGGGTCCCCTTGGCGATGACGCGTTCGACAATTACGAATATAAACTGCTCGGAACAACCTCAATAGACTCAGCAAGAATTTTCAGGATACGTGTTACAAACACATCTTCGCTTAAACCCCAGTTCGCCGGCACAATTTACGTTTCGGACAGTATTTTCGCGCTTATGAAAGTCGACCTTGAAGCAAAGAACGATGCATTACGGAATATAGACGCGCTAAGGTTCAGGCAGAAGTTCTCAATTTATTCCGACGCCACTAAAAAGCATTTCTGGATGCCGAATGACGTGCAGATATTCGCCGAAGGCACTTTCGCGGGACTCGTAAAATTCAAAGGCGATGTCTTCACGATCATATCCGATTACAGAATGAATGAAAAAGCGCCTGAAGGGATTTTTGACGAGATATTAGTCAAGGTTAACAAAGACGCTGATAAAGATTCGTCATACTGGAAGAACAACCAGCTTATAAAAAATTCCGAAGAGGAAAAAACAGCTTATAAGACAATCGAAAAAACAACTTCGGAGCGGCAGAACAAGATCAGGTTCGGCGGATTATCGGTAAACTTCGGCAAGTACTTTTCCGCAGACCTTACTAGCCTCTATCAGTTCAACAGCGTCGAAGGAAGCAGAACAGGGCTGAAACTCAATTACAACAGGGATTTCGGAAGAACCCGCGCAAGTCTTTTCTACGGATATGGTTTCGCCGATAAAAAGGCGAAGTATAAATTTGATTTTTCGAAGAACTTCCTTTCCGACGGCAGCCTGAAAATCAATTTATCCGCATTCCGTACTGCTGAATCGCCGTTCATGGTTAGGGACTGGGAACACGAAATGGTCAACAGTTATTACACATTGTTCTCAAAGACCGAAAGATATTTTTACTTCTACGAATCGGGCTTCTCTTTTGATGTATACAAAACACTTATTCCCCAGATCGGAATCAAAGCGGGATATTTCGAAAGCAAACAGACGTCAGCAAAAGTAAATACTGATTACAGTTTTTTATACCGTGATGAAAAATACAAAGAAAATCCTTCGGTAAATGACGGATTCAAGCGAGCTCTGTCTCTTTCATTGAAACTTGACCTTAATAAATACAGAGGCATAGACTGGGGCACGGGCGAGATATCTATGTTCCCCGTCACGGAATATCCGACAGTAACGTTTAAAGTAGAAAATTCGTCAAAGAACCTTGGAAGCACTTACGACTTCAGAAAATACTCTGTCGAACTAAGCGGCGAAAATAATTTCATGTACAGAATAAATCCGAAATATCTTCTCGGCTACAGGCATGCCAGCGGAAATTTAACCTATCAGGATTTGCCTTTCTTCAACATCTTTAACGGCACGGGCAAACTTCAGTTTGCAGCGATGGAATACGGAGAATTTTTCGGAGACAATCTGTTTTATGTTTTTCTGGAAAACGATTTCGGTAAAATCTTCCCCTCATCCCTGCCTGTTCTTAAAAGCATTAACTTCATAGGTTTCTTCAACGCGGGAAGAAGCTTTTTCAGCGACGGAAATAAATTGAAATTTGCTGACAGGAATCTGAAGAGCACAGACGGCGTTTTTCTCGAGACAGGATTCGCTCTGGACAGGATCTTTGATATGGTAAGACTCGATTTCGGCTGGAGACTTAACAACTACAAACAGGGAAGCAATTTCATCTTCATCCTCAACGCGGCATTATAAAGTCCTTTTCACTTCATTATTTTTTTGT
>CAIKZJ010000363.1 GCA_903831845.1 uncultured Ignavibacteriota bacterium | reverse complement strand
TAATCGACAAGGAAAGCCAGAACACACTTTTATAAACAGCAGATGAAAATTACCGTACTCGGAAGCGGAACATCGCAGGGCGTGCCGATAATCGGCTGCAGATGCAAAACCTGCCTTTCCGCCAATCCGAAAGACAAAAGATTAAGAGCATCCGTTCATGTAGACGTAAACGGGACGGGCATACTTATCGACACGTCGATAGATTTCCGCCAGCAGTTATTAAGAGCGGGAATCACTGACCTTGACGCGATTCTTTTCACGCATCATCACGTCGACCATATCTTCGGGCTCGACGACCTGCGGCAGATAAACCAGAGGCACAAGAAATTCGTGGACGTGTTCGGCAATAAACTCACGCTTGATGAGATCAAAGTCACGTTCAGGTACGCGCTCGATGAGGAACTGATAAGTTACTGGGCGGTGCCTCTTATGAACTTCAATTATCTCGACAACAAGGAATTCGAATTCCGCGGCGTGAAAATAATTCCGATAGAAGTTTTTCACGGAAGGGTAAAGATATTCGGGTACAGGATAGGAAATTTCGCGTACATAACCGACGCGAGCCATATTCCCGAAGAGGAAATGCGAAAACTCGAAGGACTCGACGCGCTCATACTCAACTCACTGCGCAAGGCGCCGCATCCCACTCATTTCAACGTGGAGCAGGCGACGGAGATAGCGCTTAAAGTAAAGGCAAAGCAGACTTATTTCACTCACATAACGCACGACCTGAATCACGACGAGACGAACGCCGGACTTCCTGAAGGAATTCAGCTCGCCTATGACGGTCTTGAAATTAATTCAGACTAGAATGAAGAACATTTTGTACAAATCGCTCGAAGAAAGCGGAAAGATACTCAAGGAATACATGGATAAGGACTTTGCCGTCGAGAGCAAAGGAATAATTTCAAACCTCGTCACGGAAGTCGACAAGCGTTCCGAAGCAAAGATAATCGAAATAATAAAATCTGAATTCCCCTCTCACAACATTCTCTCCGAGGAAATCGGCGCGATAAACGAGGACTCCGACGTGAAATGGATAATAGACCCCATCGACGGCACTATAAACTACGCTCACGGCATTCCTATCTGCTGCGTCTCAATCGGCATCGAAAAAGCCGGCGAAATAGTGATGGGCGGGATTTACAACCCCTTCAGCGAAGAACTTTTCTTCGCGGAAAAAGGAAAAGGCTCATACCTCAACGATAAAAAGATAAAAGTTTCGAACGAATCCGTACTTGAAAAATCCCTTCTCGTAACGGGATTTCCATACAACACGGGAAACAATCCCAACAAGCCCGTGGAGGTATTCTCCGCGTTCGTCAACAAAGACATTCCAATACGCAGGCTCGGTTCCGCAGCGCTCGACATATGCTGGACTGCATGCGGGCGGTTCGACGGATTCTGGGAATACAATCTCAATGCATGGGACGTAGCGGCGGGATACGTAATACTCACCGAAGCGGGCGGAAAAGTCACCGACTTTGAAGGAAAAAAATATTCCGTTTATAACAAGGAAATACTCGCATCGAACGGCGTAATACACGACAGCATGCTCGAAGTGATTCAAAACGCTAAAAAATAGGCGTTTTTCCCCCTTCTTAACAATTTCTTTACAATTAGGTTATACACGCTTAAACTGCAGTTTGAAGTTTTGTGTATGTTAAAATTAAAAAACTTTAAACTTAAATATATTACCATGAAGTATTTAACCATCTTCGTTTTACTCTTCGCATTCTTCGCGGGAGCATGCGGAAACAAGGGAGAGCAGAAAAGCTCACTGCAGATTAACGGCGCGGGAGCGACATTCCCCTACCCGCTTTATTCAAAATGGTTCAGTGAATATTCGAACGTCAATAAAGACGCGAAGTTCAACTATCAATCTATCGGCAGCGGCGGCGGCATAAAGCAGATAACCGAAGGCACAGTCGATTTCGGCGCGACTGACAGCCCGATGACGCCCGAAGAACAGAAGAACGCGGAAATGAAGAGCGGCACAAAGATACACCACATACCGACGGTACTCGGCGCGGTCGTACTTACTTACAACGTACCGGGACTCGATAAACCGCTGAACCTTTCGGGAGAAACAGTAGCGGATATTTTTCTCGGAAAGATAAAGAAATGGAACGACCCGAAGATTGCAGCCGACAACGCGGGAGCGAATCTGCCGGATAAGGACATCACAGTCGTATTCAGAACAGACGGCAGCGGCACCTCATACATTTTCACAGATTTTCTCGGTAGCGTGAGCGCTGAAGCGAAAGAAAAAATCGGGGTTTCCAAAACACCGAAATTCGATGTCGGACAGGGCGGAAAAGGAAATGAAGGAGTTACGGGAGTCGTAAAGCAGCTGGAATATTCGATAGGATACGTCGAGTTGATTTATGCGATACAGAACAAGCTGAAATACGCGAACATTAAGAATTCAGAGGGAGAATTCATAACACCGACGCTTGAATCTGTCACTAAGGCCGGAGACGTAACATCGGCGCAGATGCCCGAAACGCTTACAATGTCAATCATAAACGCGAAGGGCAAGGGCGCTTATCCGATTGCAAGTTATACATACCTTCTGGTTTACGAAAAGCACAAAGACGAAGCCAAAGGCAAACTCGTGAAATCGTTCCTGGAATGGGCTCTCGGGGACGGTCAGAAATTCGCTAAAGACCTGGGCTACGCTCCGCTTCCGGCTGAACTTTCGAAAAAGGCAGCGGAAAAAATCAAAAACTTAAAATAAGACGTACATGAAAAAAATCACATTAATCATATTAGCAGTATTCATTGCAGGCAGCAATCTGTTTTCGCAGGACAAGAAGAACGAATTCAAACCGGAAGTTAAAATAGGCGGCACGATATTCTCCGGATGGTCATGGAACGCTGACGACGCGGACTTCATAGGGAAACTGGATACATCGGCGGCGGGAATCAATCCGGGAGCAGCTTTCGGATTTAATCCAATAAAGAACCAGTTCGAGACTGGAAGAAACTCTTTCAACCTTGACCGCGCTTACATCAACATAAAAGCGACTCTCACCCCGCAGATAAGCGCGAGAATAACTCCCGACATCACTTCCGTTAAGGACGGCGACGGAGTTACACAGTGGACATACCAGTTGAAGTACGGTTACATAGATTACACTCCGCTTGCTCTCGAGAACGGCACAAATCTTACGATGGAAGTCGGCGTTCTGCCCAACTACTGGATAAACACAGTCGAAAGATATTACGGTTGGAGAGGCGTGCAGAAAACTCTAACTGATTACGGATGGACATTATCGGCTGCGCAAAACGGAACGACTGTAACAAGAAAGACCGGCTCTTATTTTTCGAGCGCGGACCTCGGAATGACGCTTAAGTTCACGTTCCCGACGAAGATTGCCGACCTGAATGTCGCGCTCCTGAACGGAAACGGCTACAAGAACATTTCTTTAGACCAGAACAGGTTCAAGGATTTCATGGTGACGGGATTCATTTATCCTCTCAACGATATGATTAAGAAAAACACGGACGCCGCGAAGAAGATGAATAAATCAAGAATCGACGGCATCGCAGACCTCACACTCGGCGGATTCGCCTATCTCGGAAAACTCGGAAGCAACGAATTCGGTGTGACGAACGGCGGAATGTACAAGAACAACAGATTCGGCGGGATGGTTAATTTCAAATACAACTTCAAGAATTTCGGCTGGGTGAAACTCGGCGGCGAACTAAGCATGATGTCGAACACAATACCCGAAGCGGTAACAGGCGGTTTCATAGATTCTTCATACACGGCGCAGGGATTATCGACCTGGTTCGAATTCAATCCCCCGGTGGAAGAACTTCAGGAGAAGTTAATGCTTACATTCAGATTCGATACATTCGACCCGAACACGACAAAGCCGGGTACGAACCTCACGGGTTTCACGGGAGACGCCAACAAGCAGTCGCTGATGATACTCGGACTGATGTTCAAGCCGTCATCCGTGCTTACACTCGGACTCAATTACCAGATACAGTCATTCGACAAGGAATACGTTGTGAAATACGACGGGACAACGAAGAGCAGCTTAAGCAGGCTTTATTTCAACACAATACTCGAGTTCTAGTTCAGCCTTTCATTTATTAAAAAGGCGGGATTGCTTATGCTCTCCCGCCTTTTTATAATCAAACGTGAAAATTATTTCACCACAATATTCACCATTTTATTCTTCACGACTATAATTCTCACAACTTCTTTTCCCATTATATGCTTCTTAATGAATTCATCATCGAATGCCGCCTGTTCGAGGTCTTTCTCGTTCATATCGACGTCGACGTTCTTTTTCGACCTGACTTTTCCGTTCACGGAGAAAGCAACGGTTATCTGTTCCGCTTTCGTGTAATTCTCGTCGTACTCGGGCCAGGTATGATACGCAAGCGATTCGGAGTGCCCCAGTCTCTGCCAGAGTTCTTCGGATATATGCGGAGCGTAAGGCGAAAGAAGGAGTATGAATTTTTCAACCACTTCCTTGCTGACCTTTTCGAGTTTATACATTTCGTTCACGAATATCATCATCTGCGCGATTGAAGTATTGAACTTCATATCGCCGTCTTCGATATCGTGAGTCATTTTCTTGATCGTAGAATGAATGAGTTTCTTTTCATCTTCCGTCGGCGCGTCGTTCACAATTTTCGAATTTATTTCGCCCGTTCTGTCGTCGACGACCAGCCTCCAGACGCGGCTGAGGAACCTGTGCAGTCCGGCTATGCCTTCGGTGCTCCAGGGTTTCGTGGCTTCGAGCGGGCCCATGAACATTTCGAACATCCTCATCGAGTCAGCGCCGAATTCGCGAATCATATCGTCGGGATTTATAACGTTGCCTCTCGATTTGCTCATCTTGACGCCGTCTTCACCGAGAATCATTCCCTGATTGAAGAGAACGTTGAAAGGTTCCTGCGTGGTGACGTAACCGAGATCGAAAAGAACTTTGTGCCAGAAGCGCGCGTAAAGCAGGTGAAGCACGGCGTGCTCCGAGCCGCCGATATAAAGGTCGACGGGCATCCAGTACTTTTCCTTATCTATGTCGCAGAATATATTATTGTTCTTCGGGTCGATATAGCGCAGATAGTACCAGCACGAACCCGCCCATTGCGGCATCGTGTTGGTTTCGCGTTTTACTTTCGCGCCTGTTTCGGGGTCGGTCGTGTAGAGCCAGTCTTCGATAAGCGAGAGCGGCGATTCGCCGGTCTTGCTTGTCGTGTATGAACTCACCTGCGGGAGTTTTACGGGCAGGTCTTCTTCCTTGAGGGCTTTAATCTTTCCGTCCTCGAAATGAATGAGCGGGAAAGGTTCGCCCCAGAATCTCTGTCTCGAGAAAAGCCAGTCGCGCAGACGGTAATTTGTGTTCCTTCTGCCAATGTTTTTTTCCTCGAGCCATTTAATCATTTTTTCTTTAGCTTCGGCGGTTGTAAGTCCCGTAAGGAAACCTGAATTTATCGAGTAACCTTCTTCGGTAAAGCAGGTTTTGCCTTCTTTTACTTCGTCGCAGTAAGCGTGAAATTCCTTCGCTTCGCCGTTGAGCATCTTCTCAAGGCCTTTGCCTGAAATTATGATTTCGCCTTCGTCTGTTTTTATTTTCCTGAAAGCAACGTCCTTGAATTTTTCGGGTGTGACAACGGGTATTATATCGAGTCCGAACTTAACCGCGAATTCCATATCCCTGTCGTCGTGTCCGGGGACGCTCATGATAGCGCCCGTACCGTAACTCATAAGCACATAATCCGAAATGAAAATCGGGATTTCGATTCCGCTTGCAGGATTTAAAGCATAAGCGCCTGTAAACACGCCTGTCTTATCTTTCGAGAGTTCTGCTCTTTCGAGGTCGGATTTCTTCGCCGCGGCGTCTATATATTTATTGACAGCTTCTTTCTGTTCATCCGAAGTGATTTCGGGAATGAGTTTATGTTCGGGAGCGAAAACCATGTACGTCGCGCCGAAAAGCGTGTCGGGCCTTGTGGTAAAGACTTCAATGCTTCTGTCTTTGCCGTCGTTGCTCTTTATTTCGAATTTCACGATAGCGCCGTCGCTTCTGCCTATCCAGTTGGTCTGAAGTTTCTTTATGTTATCAGGCCAGTCGAGTCTATCGAGGTCTTCGAGAAGCCTCTGCGCGTATTTAGTGATGCGCAGTTTCCACTGCTTCATCATTCTTCTTACTACCGTGAACCCTTTTTCCATCTGCTCGGGCACTTCCTCGTTGGCGAGAACCGTGCCGAGTTCGGGACACCAGTTTACGGGCGACTCGGAGATGAACGCGAGACGCTGAGAATCTATGTATTTTGCTTTTTCCTCTTCGTTAAGTCCTTCGGGAATCTTGAGTTCGCCGATTGGTTTTGCTTTATTCTCTTCAACATCGAAGTAAGAGTTGTAGAGTTTAAGGAACATCCACTGAGTCCACTTGTAGTATTCCTCGTCGGTGGTGTTAATTTCCCTGTCCCAGTCATAAGAGAAGCCGAGCGCCTGAAGTTGTCCGCGGAATCTTATAACGCATTCCTCGACGCCGACTTTCGGGTTGACTTTTTTCTTAAGAGCGAACTGTTCAGCGGGAAGTCCGAACGCGTCCCATCCCATGGGATGAAGAACGTTGTACCCGCGCATTCTTTTATAGCGCGCGATGATGTCCGTCGCAGTGTATCCTTCCGGATGACCGACGTGAAGTCCGTCGCCGCTGGGGTACGGGAGCATATCGAGAACGTAGTATTTCGGTTTTGACCTGTCGAGTTCATCAATTTCGGGTGTTCTGAAAGTCTTGTTGCTCACCCAGAAATCCTGCCACTTCTTTTCTATCTGTAAATGTTCGTATTTCATTTATATGTATGTGTAAATTTACTTTCTGAATTTTTCAATTATTTCTTCGAGGAAAGCGTTATCCGCCTTCGGTCCAAGCTGGGTGGAAAGATAGCCCTGGTATTTTTCGAAGAAGACGTTTCCTTCGGGAATCATCGCGCTGAAATCTTTTCCGACGCCGTGCAACGGATATAATTTAATGTGCGCGTGGTTCACACCCATTCCTTCTATCACCATTGCCGTACGGTTGACGTTGAGTTTCTCGTCGAGAAGCTTTCCGACCTCTTTTGCCGTAATCAGGAATCTCGCGTAAACGTCATCCGGCATATCGAAAGCATAGGAATCGTAATGCTCTTTCGGAATGACGAGAGTCATACCTTTTGTATTGGGAAAAATATCCAGTATAGCGAAAAACTCTTCATTTTCCCATATTTTGAACGAGGGAATCTCCCCGCTCGCAATCCTGCAAAAAATACAGTCTTCTTTCCCCATGATTATTTTACTTAAAATTGTAGAACAATAAATTTACCATATTTTGACGTGAATTTCAGTAATAAAACGGGGTAAAATAATTTGATTTTGGATGAATTCGAGTTGATTTCATGGAGAAACAAACACCTTCTCTGATTCCCAGGCTCCGGCTTGGGAAGGAGGAAAGGTTAAGGTGTTACTTTACAAGCAGCATTTTCTTTTCTGTATTCGAGAGTTTCCCACGCGTTTTTCCGGGGGACTCCCAACAGACGGTTAATATATTGACTAATCACATTATATCAATAATTCACACGGAAAACCGGGGAAGAATTTCCGTGTGAAAATATTACTAGGGATAATATGAAAAAATCAAAACTTT
>CAIKZJ010000362.1 GCA_903831845.1 uncultured Ignavibacteriota bacterium | reverse complement strand
AGTATCTTGCCTGTACCCGTGTTGTATGAGATATCTTTCGGCACTATGAATTCAATCGACCAGTAACCGTTTGTTACCTTCGCGTTTCCTTTGTAAATTGTGCCGCCGTCAAGCCTGAAATTGAAAGGCATACCGAAATCATACATCAATATCGGTCTGTCTACGTCGAATATCTTAAGCGCTATGTCTCCGTTGTATGTATTCCAGAATGTAGAGTCGGTTTTAAGGACTCTTCCCGTAATTCTTATTTTCTGAAGAGCTTTGATGATCGCAGTATCGCTTCCGGTAGTTCCGTTAATGCTGTCAATGCTCGTAAAGTACTGCGGAATAGCAATCCTTAGCGCGGGATCGCCGAGAAGAACGTATTTCATGTCGTTCTCGCCCTGCTGCGGCTCGAGCGGCAATGCCTGCTTCGTGTTGTAAAGCGCCTTGCCCACGCGTATGGGTAGGTTAAGAGTGTCTTTTACTTTTGTAAGATTGTCCCAGAGATAATCGTTGAATATCTCGTTATAGTTTGCGTAAACAGGTCTTGTGGCCGCTACAACACCTATTGCTCCCGCGTCCTGCACGTACAGAAGCACTTCAGCGGCGCTGAAGAGGAACGGATCGTCCCATCTTGCAAGGTCGCAGCTCGCTATCGTAACGAAAGGATAACGGCCTTTGTTATGAAGCTGGGGAATCGATTCGTCCTTTACGAAAACGTGCTCGTGCGCCCATAAGTCAGTGCTGCCGTGTCCCGTCCAGTTGATAAGAAGTCTGCCCTCGTTCCAGCCTTTTATAATATCCACGTTTGCTCCGGGTTTTCTTCTTCCCTGCGGAGTGATAACAGAAGGATATGTTACTTCATAAATTTTTTCTTTTTCGAAATCGGGAGGCGTGAAATATTCCGCGACCGATTCGCACTGCCTTGTATGCAGGTCGCCTTCCTGTCCCTGATTCTGCTCGGTCGTCCAGCCGTCGTCCGCGCAGTACATAATCTTTTTCTTCCAGATGCCGTTGTACAGGTTCGATTCGTACTGCGAAACCTTGTCTACGACATAATTGGCTTCGTTGAGAGAGTTGATGCAGAACCTTCCGGATGCGAAATCCGGTTTAACGGGTTCAGGAGAATCATGTATCTCGTTTATATCGGTAATGAAATCATCGCTGTTATAGCTCGCAATCTCATCCATCGAAGGATCCGTTCTTTCGATTGGCGGAACGTAGTTCTTCACAGCGAGATTGTTGATGTTCTTATAATCGTAACTTCCGTCGCCGAGGAATAAAACATATACCGGGCGCGTCGTCCAGTTGTTGTAAGCGTATTTGAGGAAGTTCCTCATCGCTACAGGGTCCTGAAGGCCGCCAGAAAATTCATTGTAAATCTGGTTAATGTCTACGACGAGTGTTTTAAGATAATTGGGGTTTCCCGCGCCTGCCGATTCCCTTAACGCTTTGAGCCTGTTGCCCGCAGAAGTGAACTCGGTAGGGGATATTATTATATAATCCGCGCCGTCTGTTATGCTGTGCAGGTTCTGGTTAGCGACTTTCTGCGATATTGATACAGGTGTCAGGTAATTCAGGTCGCCTACTGCGTAATAGTCTCTCGGCACACCCATTATTACGTTGTCCTGGAACCTGACAACGCCTGATGAGTACGAAATCGGATTTATTATCTTTATAGTGTTGTAATTTTCTATCCTGAAAACTTTTACTCCGGACGAAGAAAATGATGATATCTGGTATTCCATGGTTCCTATGGAGTCCGGCGAGGCAAAACGCAGATAGTTGCCGGATACGCTCGAGAATGACCTCTTCCAGGTAAGCTCCATATAATCGTAATAACCCGATACCGATGAAGAATTATACTGCGAAGGCAGCATGAACTTCAGAGCGGTATTGGATGTGCCCGGATTCAGCTGGTAAGTAAGATTGAAACTGCTTGAATTAAGATGAGCAAAACTGCTTGTAACGCCCGCGATAGGATTAAGAAGTACCGCTAAACTTGAATTATCATCTTTTATAAGATAGGTCGCGTCTATAATTCCTTTTGTGCCGTTGCACACTCTTGCGTTCAGGTTAATGTCAGATCCGCTGACGTATCCTTTCAGCTCGCGGCTGAAGGAGAAAGATTCATTGTAGCCTATTCTCTGACTGACCCACAGATTGCCTGTTGAACCAAGGTTGTTTACTTCGGGCTCTTCGAAAAACTTGTCGGTGAAATACGGAAGGGGAGAAAGATTGCCAACGTTCATCGAGTTGTTAATCTCCATCCTTTTCCCGTAAACGCCGCCGTACGTTAGCCAGTAGTAATTTGAATTTGAATAATGATTAATAGCATGAGTGTAGCCTCCCGATGTCGAGTAATTCCACTGATTCGGAGACTGCCCGTAGAAAAGTATATAATCGTTGTCGTTGAAAACGCCGTCCGCTTCGCCCTCTACGTATATAGTATTTTCCACAAGGTCGTTCGGTGGAGTGATAGCGTTGTTGTACGGAAGTTCCGCTCCGCCGTTCCCGTATATTTTTAACGTGCGCGGGTCAAAGCCTGAAGTATTTATTCCTACTGAATTGAGAGCGGTTTTATCAAGCTTGTACATTCCTGTTTCTTTGACCTCTATCTTGAAGAAATCGCCTGTAGCCAGAACGCTGTTCGAAAGAATTTGTTTCGCGTTGAACTCCGGCGTGGACCAGTTCATCGCATTTTCCCAGTTAAGAGCTGAACCGGTGAAAAATTCTGTTTCGGCCCGGGACTGCTGTTTTGATATATATAAAGGCCTTCCTCCGAAAACGATTCTGAACTTTACGCTTTTAATTCTCTTCAAAGTTCTTGATAGGGGATTGTACTGAACAGGATTAATCCTTATCACTGAAACGTACTTGTTTCTCATTATGCCGCCGTTATCCAGAGTCCCGTTTGAGACGGGGAAGAACTTGTCGGATGAATAAATGGCGTTGTCATATTTATAATCATAAATGACTTCAAGGTCGTTGTTTGCTTTGCGCGGGGTCGGCACAGGTTTCACGTCCGCATTCGGTATCTCTTCATATGTTATCTCATATATGTCAAGAATGTTGTTCTTGTCTGTAGGCGTGAAAACCGGAAAATTCCTCGAAGCAAGATCGGGTTTTCCGTAATTGCCCGATTTATGGTATGCGTTCATGAACTCCGTTGAAGATGTATAGACCGGAGTGTATTCAATCTCTACTGACGAATTGCCGGAAGACAGCACTTTGTAGTCAATAACGTTCTTCGGCACGTCAGGTGAAACACTTTTCCTGTTTACCTGTGAAAACGCGTTCAGGAACGTTCCAGTTAATACTAACATTATGAAAATGCCAAACTTATTCATACTCTGTGTTTTGTTTTTTTGTAAACAAAAAACCATTTATTAAAGACATTATTATTTCCGAATCCTTAATAAATGGTTTATAAACTTTGCATTAAATGTCTTAAATTATAAAATCGTAATTATCTTCTTTAACGGCTCCTTTTAGTTTATACAAAGATAAATCGGATTTGCAATATTGTCAATACTGAAGCGAAAATTAATTATTTCTTCCTTTTAATCCCCAATTTATCGATTGCGTCGAGATTCTGAAGCGCGTTCTTGGCTGCTTCCTGCTCCGCCTGTTTCTTCGATTTTCCCTTGCCTATGCCGAGACAATGACTCGCAAGATGAACTTCAACCGTGAATAACTTATGATGTTCGGGGCCTTCTTCCTTAATGACCTTGTATTCAGGTATGAAATCCGTGTGCGCCTGAGCGTATTCGAGGAATCTGCTCTTGTAATTCTCGTCGAACTGGTTCAGCCATTTAACGTCGAGTTTCGAGAATATTTCCTGGTTAAGGAATTTCTTGGCGTTCTCATATCCAGAATCGAGGAAAATCGCGCCGATAAGCGCCTCGTAAGCGTCCGCGAGAATCGCGTCGTAACCCTGGTCTATCGATTTCAATGCCGTGTTTGACGCGAGCAGGTAATCCTGAAGCCTAATGTTCTTGGCTCTTTCTGCGAGAAACCTTTTATTGACCAGAATGGAACGGAATTTTGTAAGGTCGCCTTCTTCGTTAAGAGGAAAGTTTCTGAAAAGGAATTCGGCTACAATGAGGTCGAGAACCGCGTCACCGAGAAATTCAAGCCTCTCGTTCGATATCATGTCGAATTTGGAAGGCTCTTTCTTTATCTTAAGAAATGAACGGTGTGTAAGAGCGTTGATGAAGTATGCCTTGTCGATTATCTTGTAGTGTATTGATTCCTGGAATTTATCGAAATCAATCTTTCTGACAGCTTTTGATAATGACTCTTCAGTCTTGACTTCTTTCTTCCTGAACGGAAGGAAAACCCTTAATCTTTTTAAGGTATTGAACATATAATCAATATTCTCTTAATCCGTATGACCCGTTTTTACTCTTCGTATTTTTGGAATAAAATTGCAGTGTTATGTCCTCCGAAACCGGAGTTGTCTGACATTACTGTGTTTACGGTTCTTCTGACTGCCGTGTTCGGCGTGTAATTCAGGTCACAGTCAGGATCCGGCACTTCGTAATTGATAGTAGGAGGAACAATACCGTCGCGTATCGAGAGAACCGCGGCGATTGATTCCACCGCGCCCGCAGCGCCGAGAAGGTGGCCGACCATCGATTTAATGGAGTGCACGTTAAGTTTGGACGCGTGCTCTCCGAAAACGGATTTGATAGCGGCAGACTCGTTTCGGTCGTTAGGCGGAGTCGAAGTTCCGTGAGCGTTAATGACGTCAACGGCTTCAGGTTTTATTCCTGCATCATCAAGCGCGATTTTCATCGCTCTTGCGACGCCTGCTCCGTTCGGAGAGGGATCCGTTATGTGATGGGCGTCGGCTGTCATGCCGATGCCTGTAATTTCGCAGTATATTCTCGCCCCGCGCGCTTTTGCGTGCTCGAGGCTTTCTATAACAAGCGTTGCGCCGCCTTCACCCATTACGAATCCGTCCCTCGTCTTGTCGAAAGGCCTTGATGCCTTCTGAGGGGCGTCGTTCCTGGTTGAAAGGGCTTTAAGCGCGTTGAATCCGCCGAGTCCCATGGGACAGATGACGGCTTCAGAGCCGCCCGTTACCATTACGTCGGCATCTCCGCGCTGTATAATCATTACCGAATCAATAATTGAATTAGCAGATGTAGCACAGGCTGAAGTTGTGGCGTAATTCGGACCTTTTAAACCGTACTTGATGGATATTCTCCCTGCGGCAATGTCCGCGATTAACATAGGTATGAAGAAGGGGCTTATCCTGTCAGGATTTCCGCCTCTTTCATAAAGAATGTTCTGCTGTTTGTGATAGGTCCACATGCCTCCGATTCCCGAGCCGTATACGACACCGACACGGTCCTTGTCGTAAGAACCGTCTTTGAGACCGCTGTCTGCAATGGCCATATCGGACGCGACCATCGCGTATTGTGTAAACGGATCGATTCTCTGGGATATCTTTCTGTCCATGTAGTTCAAAGGATCGAATCCTTTCAACTCCGCGGCGAATTTGGTGTCGAATTCAGCCGTATCGAAATACGTTATGAAATCTACTCCGCTCTTGCCTTCGGTTATGGCTTTCCAGAAATCTTCGACTGTCAATCCTACCGGCGTCAGGGCACCTAAGCCTGTAACTACAACTCTTCTTTTCATTATGATTGGTTGATTATCCTAATTTTGATTCAATGTAATTGATAGCGTCGTCAACTTTGGTGATTTTTTCGGCGTCTTCATCAGGAATCTTTATGTCGAATTCTTCTTCGAATTTCATGACGAGCTCGACCGTATCGAGTGAATCCGCGCCTAAATCATTGATAAAATGCGCATCGGGGGTGATTTTTGATTCTTCAACACCGAGTTTATCAATAATTGCCTGTTTTACTTTCGCTTCAATTTCTGCCTTTGTCATTTTAATTTTACTCCTTTAGTTTAAAATATTTAATTGATGAATATAGGTATATATATAAAAATTTTAAAGTATAAAAGTAATATAAATTTTTATACTCGTTTTTACCGTTTTCCGGGTATTATTTCCTTTCGGGGCGGCGTACGACGAAATCTCCCTTTAAAGGATAGTTTCCGTGCATAACGTTGTTTTTAACCGTTTTACCGTTGTCTTTCTTCGACGTTCCCGCCCAGATTCCCTTCGCGAACGGGTCGCCTTTGAGAAACACAAGCGATTCGAAGATTATTACGTGGTATTTCCAGACGACCAGGTCGCCTTTGCGTATGTCCTCAAGACTGTTCAGGCTTACAACAGGAAGTATATCCTGAAAGAGCGATTCGTTGTAAAGGTCTCTTGATAAAGCGTTCGTCTTGGGCGTTTTAAAACCGGCTTTGTAAAGCGTGTTGAGCGCGAATATATTGCATTTGGTGGTTTTTCTCAGTTTGACAGGCTTGTTTTTAAGCCAGTAAAGATATGTGGTGTCGGCGTCCGGTGAGTACATTTCATTGTTCTGCTCCCTTAATGCCGTTTTGATTATCTGACTTCCGTCAGAACCGTCGCTCTCGTTGTTTTCGTATTCGGTTATTTCGGTGTCGTCTTCATCGTCATTCTGGTTTCTGTTCGCGGGAATGCATCCCGAAAGGAGCAATGCTAAAGAGAAAAGCAATACGAGTAAAAGGTTTTTTCTCATTCCGTTCCTTTTTATTTGTCCATTATTTTTTGAATAGAGTCGTAATACGTTTCGTCAATCTCTTTCAGGCCGAGTTTCACCCTGTCGTTTATTATAAGTTCGCTGCCTCCGACGTATCCTGCTTCTGAATATTTCAGGCCTGATTTTTTCAGATAAGCAATAACCTTGTCTTTGTCTTCTTTTGATGATGTTATGATGATTCTTCCCTGTGATTCGGAGAATAATCCGAAATCGAACCTGCCGTTAATATCAGTTTTGACGCTGCATCCGACAGGATTTTCCCTGTTCATCACGCAGCATTCGGCAAGAGCGACTCCGAGCCCGCCGTCGGAGACGTCATGCGCGGATTTAAGAAGACCTTTGTCGTTGAGTTCAAGAATAGTCTTTATAAGAAGTTTTTCCTTGTCTATTTCTATATCCGGGCATTCGCCTTTAATCAATCCGTGAATCCTGCTTAAATATTCGCTGCCGCCTATTTCATTCCTGTTCCCGCCGACTATGAAAATCACATCGCTTTCGTCTTTGAAATAACTCGTCAGCATTTTTTCCGCGTTCTCTATCAGCCCTATCATTCCGATTGTCGGGGTAGGGAAGACCGCGTAGTCTTTCGAGAGATTATAAAAGCTCACGTTTCCTCCCGTCACGGGTGTTTCAAGCGTCCTGCAGGCGTCTCCCATCCCTCTTATGCATTCGGAGAACTGGTAGTACATTTCGGGATTGTATGGATTGCCGAAATTCAGGCAGTTTGTGATTGCAAGCGGCTCCGCGCCCGTGCAGGCGACGTTCCTCGCGCTTTCAGCGACGGCTATCATTCCGCCCTTGTAAGGGTCGAGATAGCAGTACTTGCTGTTGCAGTCCGTCTTCATCGAGAGCGCCTTGTTCGTTTTCTTTATTCTTACAACCGAAGCGTCGCCGCCCGGCATTATGGCTGTATTTGTCCTTACCTGCGTATCGTACTGCTCGTAAACCCATCTCTTGTTTGTGATGTTCGGCGATGAAAGCAGTTCGAGAAGCACTTTGTTGTAATCTTCAGGTTCTTTTAATTTATCCGCATCAAGTTTCTTTACTTCGTCAAGATAGGCCGGTCTCTTTGTCTCGCGCTTGTAAACGGGCGCGCCTCCTCCGAGTACGAGTACGTCCGCAGGGATTTCCGCTTCAAGTTTGCTTTTGTAATGAATTCTTATGAGGTCTTCGTTGATAACCTTTCCGACTTCAACGCAGTTCAAATCCCATTTTTTAAATATATCCTTTACTGTTTGCTCTTCGCCTTTCTTTCCTACTATGAGCATCCTTTCCTGTGATTCTGAAAGCATAATTTCGTATGCCGACATATCTTTGTCTCGCAGCGGCACGAGGTCGAGATTGATATCCATTCCGCACTTGCCCTTTGCGCTCATTTCACTCGATGAGCATGTGATTCCCGCCGCGCCCATGTCCTGAATTCCCACGATGGCGCCTGAACGTATCACTTCCAGCGATGCTTCCAGCAATTGTTTTTCCGTGAACGGGTCGCCGACCTGCACACTCGGTCTTTTCGATTCCGATGCCTCGGAAATTTCTTCGGACGCGAATGTAGCTCCGTGTATTCCGTCTTTGCCTGTCGATGAGCCGACTATGAAAACAGGATTGCCTTCGCCCTTTGCTGTCGCCGACGCTGTCTGGTCGTGCTTAACGATTCCGACTGCCATCGCGTTCACTAGGGGATTGTCGTGATAGCACTCTTCGAAATATATTTCGCCGCTTACCGTAGGTACCCCGAAGCAGTTGCCGTAATCGCCTATGCCTTTAACCACGTTCTTGAAGAGGAATTTGCTTCTTTCGTCAAGCGATTCATTTTCATTTCCTTCAATTTTTCCGAACCGGAGTGAATTCAATGCCGCGATAGGTCTCGCTCCCATCGTGAATATATCCCGGAGAATGCCGCCGATTCCCGTTGCCGCTCCCTGATATGGCTCGACAGCGGATGGATGGTTATGCGATTCAATCTTGAACGCGACAGCGAGCCCGTCGCCGATATCGACAAGTCCCGCGTTTTCTTCGCCCGCGCCTACGAGAAGTCTTCCGCCTTTACGGGGCAGGGTTTTAATCTGGAGTATCGAGTTCTTGTATGAGCAATGTTCGCTCCACATCACTGAGAAGATGCCGAGTTCCGTGTACGTGGGAGTGCGTTTGAGTATATCAAGGATTCTGTTGAACTCTTCCTCTGTAAGACCGAGTTCTTTCGCGAGCGCAAGGTTTACTTCCGGTTCTTTGTGCATTTTTCGAAGTTTAAAAATTATTTTCGATCCTGTTCAAAATATCCGCATGCCGAACTTTTATTGGGCGGATATTAAAATTACGGATTTTCAACTTCCTATTAAAGGAATAAAGTAAATATCGTATAGATATAAAAAAACCCGTAATGCAATTACGGGTTTCTATTCTTTAATATCTCATTTTCTACTTCTTAACCGCTTTTTTCAGTTTTGCAACCAGGTCGAGTTTTTCCCAGGTGAATCCCTTTTCATTTCTGCCGAAATGGCCGTAAGCCGCTGTGTTTCTGTAAACGGGCTTCCTTAAGTCGAGCCTCCTGATTATTCCCTGAGGCGTAAGGTCGATGTTCTTTCTAATGAATTCAGCAAGTTTTTCGTCCGCAATCTTACCGGTTCCGTATGTGTTCACGAAAATCGATACCGGCTGGGCGATACCGATGGCATAAGAAACTTGAATAAGGCATTCGTCCGCAAGTTTCGCAGCTACGACGTTCTTCGCGATGTGTCTTGCCGCGTATGCCGCGCTTCTGTCTACCTTTGAAGGGTCTTTGCCGGAGAACGCGCCGCCGCCGTGAGGGGCTTTGCCGCCGTACGTGTCGACGATAATCTTTCTTCCCGTAAGACCGGAGTCTCCGTGAGGTCCGCCGATTTCGAATCTGCCCGTCGGATTGACGTGAATTTTCGTGTTCTTGTCGAGAAGCTTCGCCGGTATTACTTTTTTGATGACGTTCTTTATAACGTCTTCTCTTATCTTTTTCTGTGAAACGTATCCGTCGTGCTGTGTAGATACGACGACCGCGTCGACCCTTTTCGGCTTGTTGTTGTTGTCGTATTCTATCGTGACCTGCGATTTCGAGTCTGGTCTCAAATAGGGCATTAACTTGGGATTCTTCTTCCTTATGTCCGCGAGTTTCTTCACGAGGTTATGCGCGAAAACGAGAGTCATCGGCATGTATTCCTTTGTTTCGTTTGACGCGTAACCGAACATCATTCCCTGGTCGCCTGCGCCGCCTGTGTTCACGCCCATCGCGATATCGGGAGACTGCTTGTTAATAGCCGAAAGAACGTTGATTGAATGAGCGTCGAATCTGTATTCGCCCTTTGTGTAGCCGATATCGGCTACAACTTTGCGTACAAGCGCGGGTACGTCAACATAATGTTTCGTTGTAATCTCGCCGCCTACGAGCACGAGGCCCGTTGCGCAGAAAGTTTCGCATGCGACTCTCGCCGTGGGATCGTGCGCAATAATGTCGTCCAGTATGGCGTCAGATATCTGATCGCAGATTTTATCCGGATGTCCTTCGCTGACTGACTCCGACGTGAAGAAATAAGACATATAATTTATCCTTTAATTTAATTTATAATCAATTCTTGCAATTTATGAAAAATAATATTTAGTATTTAGTTAAAAATGAAAGACATCACAGACTTTCGGCGATTATCTCCGCAACGTCCTTTACCTTTATTTCGGATTCCTTCGCTTTCATCCCGTCGCTTAGCATCGTCATGCAGAACGGACACGCTGTCGCTACCGTCTCCGCTCCCGTCTTAATCGCTTCTTCGGTCCTTTCAATATTCACGCGTTTGCCTTCAGTCTCTTCCATGAACATCCTCCCGCCTCCGGCTCCGCAGCAGAATCCCTTGTCCTTCGAGCGTTCCATCTCCACTATATTTAAACCCGTAACGCTGCTAATAAGTTTTCGCGGCTCTTCGTAAACGTTGTTGTACCTGCCGAGATAGCAGGAATCGTGGTATGTGAATTTTCCTACGGCTTTTTTATCTGTCTTTATTTTTCCTTCGCTCATTAATTTGCCTATGTACTGCGAATGGTGCATCACTTCCAGTTCCGCGCCGAACTTGCCGTATTCGTTCTTTAGGGAATGCAGGCAGTGCGGGCAGGCGGTAACGACTTTCTTTATGTTGTAACGGTTGAAAGTCTCGACGTTCTGCATTATGAACTGCTGCGCAAGGAATTCGTTGCCGAGCCTTCTCGCCGTATCGCCGTTGCATTTCTCTTCGCTTCCGAGAACTCCGAACTTGATTCCCGCCGAATTCATTATCTTCGCGAATGATTTCGTCACGTTCCTGTATCTCTGGTCGAACGCGCCCGCGCATCCTACCCAGAACACGACGTCGACATTGTCCGCCGTTCCTTCATTCGAAAGTTTCTTAAGATTTATGTCTTTGCCTTCTTTCGCCGCTTCATCGATGAACTCTTCAATCCATTCGTTTCTCTGCTCCGGACCGAATGCCCACGGCGATTCGTTGTTCTCGAGGTTTCTGAACACGGTGCCGACTTCGGCAGGGAATGACGATTCCATCATAGCGAGGTTCCTTCTCATATCGACAATCGAAGTTACGTGGTCTATCATAACAGGGCACTCTTCTACGCAAGCCGCGCAGGTAGTGCAGGCCCAGAGTTCTTCCTGCGAAATGTAATCGTGAACGAGGGATTTCTCCATTACCTCGTGT
>CAIKZJ010000361.1 GCA_903831845.1 uncultured Ignavibacteriota bacterium | reverse complement strand
GCGCCCGCATCGGGCAACAAGTACGAATTCCCGTCGGCTTGCAGCGACGGCATGTATTATTCGACAGCAACGTATATGCATTTAATTGTAAGGGAAGCAACTAACGCCGGCGCTCAGGTAGGTTTGAGGCATTACCTTTCAACGGACTGGGCGGCGACGCATACAAATATTCTGATCAACACATCGAACAGCGACTATTACCCAAGTGCGGCGTATTGCGAGAAAGGCACTGGAAACGACTCGATATACATAGCAGTCGAAAGGAGAGTCAGTTCTACGGAATATGAAATCAGGGCGATTATAACGTGTGAATGGCTTACTTCCAACCATTATCCTTATTATATCACAAGCGCAACATCAGGTATTAAATACGAAAAGCCGTGTATAACCGTTCAACAGCAGCAGGCAAGCATACCCAGAAGGATTCTCATAACGTGTACAAGAAACAACATCGGAAGGTATCACTGTTCTTCGAACGGCGGCGCATCCTGGAATGTTGATTACACTCTGGGCGGCACTAACTTCCTCGCAGATTTCACATCGTGCAACTCAGACTCGACGACAGGAACCGGCGGCTATTTTATCGCGTGCTATGTCGACCAGAACGGCGATTCGATAACCCTAAGGCGCGGCATCCTCGGAGACCTTGGAACTTACAATTACAAGATTAACAATATTGCGAGCACAGGCACGCTTGCCCCGGTCTGCGAGATATACAAATCGGGAACAAGCAAATATTCGGCATATGCATATGCGGGATTAGGGCCTGCAAACGTATATTATAATCAGGAGCATCTGCCGGTATTTATCAATCCAACGGGCACAGTAATACCCGGCAGTTTCAGCCTGGAGCAGAACTACCCGAATCCTTTTAATCCTTCAACTAACATTAAATTCGGCATACCCGAAAACAGCCATGCGCGTCTGTGCATATACGATATGCTCGGAAGAAAAGTCGCGGAGCTGATAAACGAAGAGTTGAAAGCGGGCGTTTACGACATCAAATGGGATGCGTCAGCATTCACAAGCGGAATATATTTCTGCAAACTACAGGCGGGCACGTTCGAATCTACAAAGAAAATGATTCTGACGAAATAAACGTTTACTAAAGAGGCCGCGCTCCGGCGCGGCTTCTTTTATACAATTCTTAACAGACACACCGAATATTCTGACAAGACAAGATACCCGAATTGCACTTTATTGAAGCCCATCGTGTTGATAATGTTAAACATAACAAATACAGTGTAATGTCAGTTTCTTAAATGCCTGAACATTTCGCTGTATTTCAGGAGATGTGAAATGAAAACTTATTACAGAAAAATTTTAACGGCGCTTTTTTTAATCTGCGTTTATGCGGCGGCGCCGGTTTCAGCGCAGCAGATACTATTCGATTTTGACAATGCGCCTCTATACACTTCGTTTCCTATATCGTTGACAGTAGGTGGCATAACCGCGAATTTTACAGCGACAGGACAGGGATACTCAATTCAGAACGCTAACGTGATCGGTTTTACACCTCCCGGATTTTCAGGAAGAATCATATATCCCAGCAGCGTTTATTTATCGGACATCAGAATTAAATACAGTCAGGCGCTGACGGAGTTTTCGATAATGTACGCCTGTCAGGAACTCGGATGCGACGACGCCGCGAGAATGAGGGTAACGGCATACAGGAACGGAGCATACGTAGGGACAAACACCAGAACAGCGACATTTCCCGGAACGTGGCCGGTCGATACATTGCGCTGCAGTTTTGCCGCAGGATTCGACAGCGTCATAGTGCATTACGACGCGCCGCCTCCCACATGCCAGGATTACGGAGTAATATACATGGCGGATAATATGCGCGTGACTCCCATGAACGTTAACGGAATAGATCCGGTATCCGGAAAAACAGAATCATTTATGCTCAGCCAGAATTATCCCAACCCTTTCAATCCGACATCAAGAATCAAATACAAAGTATCAAAAATATCTTACGTGAAGATAAGCGTGTTCGATTTGACCGGGAAGGAAGTCAGGACGCTGGTAGACGAACGTCAGATCGCGGGCGATTACGAAGTCGCCTTCGACGGCGCCGGACTTTCGAGCGGCATATATTATTACAGGATGCAGGCAGATGATTTCACTGATACAAAAAAAATGGTTCTTGTAAAATAAAATACGTTTACAATTTTATTACAAAAAATTTGTTATAATATTATCAAATTTCTTTATAAAAACTCAATTTTTTAATAATTTCGGGTGTATTCAGGTGGTATCAGAGAACATTAACGCAAATAATGCAGGGTATGAGTCCGGGAAATAAAACGGCCGTAATAACGGGCGCGGGACGCGGCATTGGATTCGCGATAGCGGATGAGCTTGCCGGAATGGGATATAATCTCGGGCTGACAGCATGTTCGAAGGAAAACATCGAAAGAGCCGCTAAAGAAATAAACACGAAATATCCGGACGTTAAAATCATTACTGAAGCTTTCGACGTTACTGATACGGATAAATCCGCCGGTTTCATCGGCAGAGTAATCAAAGAGCTCGGGGACATATCGGTGCTTGTGAACAATGCCGGATATTACAAAAGCGGAACATCGGAAATGGCTATGGACGAGGTAATAAGATCGCTTGACGTGAATTACCTTGCGGCTGTAAGGTTCTCGCAGGCGGTACTTCCGTCGATGAAGAAATCAGGAAGCGGTTATATTTTCAATATAGCGTCGTTATGCGGCGTGGAATCATTCCCGGATACCGGAGGATATTCGGGTTCAAAGCACGCGCTTGTCGGGTACAGTTCTTCGCTCGGACAGGAGCTGGCGTCATCGGGAATAAAGGTCACGGCCATCTGCCCGAGCTGGGTGAACACGAAGGGCGCAGGAGACGCGCCGATGGAGCCGGAAGAAATGATTCAGACAAAAGACATAGCTCTGACCATAAGGTATCTGCTCGGACTCGGCGCTACGGCATCGGTCCGTGAGATAGTAATTCGCTGTTAAAAACAAAACGGAAGGACAATGGAAGGATTAACAACAACGAAAGCCCCGTTCATCGAACAGGCGCAGCAGAGCGGGCAAAGATTCATACACCAGCCCTATGAGTTATACTCCGAGGAAAATCATAAAGCCTGGGCGAGCCTATACAGCAGGATACAGGAGCGCTGGGAAAAATACGCGAACCCGAAATTTCTCGAGGGCGTATCAAAGCTCAACCTTGACTCAACACGAGTGCCGCGAATTGAAGACATAAACAGGTTTCTGAAACCGCTCACAGGATTTTCGGCAAAGCCTGTAAGCGGATACATTCCGGCGTTTACATTCTTCGATTGTCTGCGGAACAGGGACTTTCCGACTACAATAACCGTGCGTGACATTTCAAAACTTGATTATCTTCCCGAGCCTGACATGTTTCACGATGTAGCAGGTCATGTGCCCATGCATACCGACAAAGCATTTGCTGACACGCTGGTAAGGTTCGGCGAATGCGCATTATCGGCATCGCTTGTAATACAGGAATTAAAGGACAAAGAACTTCAGAAACAGAGAGCTATATCAATAATCAAAGCGATGGCGCGTTTCTTCTGGTTCACGGTTGAATTCGGACTTATACGTTCCGGCAACGACCTTCGCGTTTACGGCAGCGGACTGTTAAGTTCATACGGAGAACTGGAGCACAGCGTCAAGTCGCCCAATGTGCAGCGGTACCCGATTCAGCTCGAATGGGCAGTAAACCAGTATTTTGAGATAGACCATTACCAGCCGCTTTTATTTATAATCGACTCGCTTGACCATTTATATTCGCTGGTCGGT
>CAIKZJ010000360.1 GCA_903831845.1 uncultured Ignavibacteriota bacterium | reverse complement strand
AGTCGAAATCCGCTAAAAAGACAGTCGTGAAAATTACCGATACGGGGATTGGTATACCGGAAGAACATAAGGAGCAGATTTTTGAAGAATTCAGACAGGTAAGCGAAGGTTTCAGCAGGGGTTTTGAAGGAACCGGGTTAGGCCTCACTATTACCAAGAAATTTGTCGAAAAAATGGGCGGTAAGATCACTGTTGAGAGCGAAGTGGGTGTAGGCTCTGTTTTCTCGATAGAACTACCGCTTGTTGACGTTTCGCTTCCCGAAAAGGAGCAGAACGGGGAACCGGCCGAGGAAAAACCTGTCCCCGAAAACACAGAGACTGAAATTCTCTGCGTCGAGGATGATTATTTCACCACTAACTTCATAGGCCACATTCTCAAGGGCTATTTTACGGTCTCGTTCGCCTCGAACGGACTCGAGGCCATCGATAAAGCGAAATCGAAACTGTTCGACCTTGTGCTGATGGATATAAATCTCGGAAGAGGCATGAACGGGGTGGATACATCGAAGAAAATCCGCAAGCTTGAAGGATATGCCGAAGTGCCTATCGTGGCGATGACTGCGTTTGCAATGAAAGGCGACAAGGAAGAATTCCTCAGTTCCGGTATGACAAATTACATTTCAAAACCGTTCAAATCATCGGAACTCATTAATCTTATTAACGAAGAGTTAAAGAGAAACAAATAAGAAAAACGGCTGCAGGGACACTTCCTGCAGCCGGCTTATTGTTTATTTTACAAGCACCATTTTCCTGACGGTGCTGAATTTGTCTGTCTTAATCCGGTAGAAATATACTCCGCTGCTGTAACTCCGTGCATTCCATTCTATTTCATAAATTCCTGCTTCCTTTGTTCCGCGTATCAGCGTTTCAATTTCCCTGCCCGCCGCATCATGAATTTTTATCGTAACCATGGTCTTTTCCGGAATTTCAAAACTTATCTTTGTAGAGGGATTGAACGGGTTGGGGTAGTTTTGACCGAGCGAGTAACTTTTCGGCGAAACGATTTCCGCGCTGCCGGTGAAATTGAAATAAGAATAGTTGCCGTTGTAATCGGTCTGCTTCAGCCTGTATTCATACCTGCCCGAAGCGTTTAACTTTTCCGTAAATGTGTAGTTTCCGCCTGTGGAAATTGTTCCTTTACCGTCCGTGTATCCCGCTTTAGTCCATAAGGAATCATTGACATTTTTTCTTTCTATGTCGAAACCTTTATTGTTGACTTCGGAAGAAGTCTTCCATTTAAGAGTTACCGAATTGCCAGAAGCGTTCAGGTTCATTGAATTCATCGTCACGGGAAGCGGCGACTGTACAGACGAAGCGTAGAACGGTGTCGTGATGTTAGTGTAATTTGTTCCGTTGAACTCTATATACCAGTTGTAGTTCTTTATTTTGTTCGACAGCTCGAATATTGCTGTTCCGCTGCCCCCTATGTTGATTCTCATGATCTCATTCTCGGCTTCTGCAGACCAGTTGACACCGGTGCTTTGAGTGGTTGAGTAACTTCTGTATGTGTATCCGGCGCTTGTGGTCGTGTTCGATAGAGCGAAACCGTAAACTGAAACAGGATTCTGGAACGTCACTGCGTAAGTGCTTAAGTATCTGAATGTTATAATAATTCCGCTTATCTGCTTGTTTAACGCAAGGTTTGATTTTGCTTTGAATACAAGACAGGGTCCGTCGTTGAATATACCCGATTGCACCGTGGGTGTAACGCTTAATGTCGAGAAACTGAAAACTGTTGATGCAGGGCTGGAACCGCCTGAATTGAGAGCGTATACTCTCCAGTAGTATGTCATGTTGTACTGAAGCACGCCCGTCCCGACTGTGTATTGCGATGAGGTTAATGTGCTGTCGTTTATCAGGTAGCCTGTAAAAGATGAATTATCCGATACCTGGAGTTTGTATGACGTTGTCCCGCTTATGTCGCTCCAGTCCAGCAGGGGAGTAAGCGTCTGACCCGTCGCCCCGTTCACAGGGCTTATAAGCGCCGGTGCGCTCGGCGGATTGACTGCAGGCAGAGTGAAAGAAAACGTTATAGTAGAATCCGGGCTTCCAACGCTTGTTATGCTTAGCCCGCCCTGTGTACCGTCCGAAAGGAACGGACTCGGATCGGTTGTCGAGTTCATTACAGTCCTACCGGCCGATGAGCTGAAATTGGCCGTCGAGGGTGTGCCGTTTGAAGTCAGCGTTCCTCCGGGTCTGTAAACATAGACCTCGTCAGGAGGCCCGTAGGCGTTTCCCGTGTATGCGGTGTTTATCCTGTATACTATAAGCCCGTTGTCTGGTATGCTGTGCTCGAATGTGGATGTTTTCTTCCTGTATTCAACAACGTAATATTCCGTCACGGAATACGGCGAATTGATTCTGTAACAGTTGTTTGTAGCTGATGTAAGCGGTTTCAGCGAGTATGTT
>CAIKZJ010000359.1 GCA_903831845.1 uncultured Ignavibacteriota bacterium | reverse complement strand
CCCGCGTTGTTGACAAGTATGTCGAAAGAATCCCATATCTTGTTTACTTCGCTGAATACTTTCTCTATGCCCGCATCAGTGCTTACGTCCGCGTCAGTGCCGTAAGCCGTGAATCCTTTAACCTTGTATTCTTTCAGGCGGCTGTCAAGCAGTTCCTTGCCGCGCGCGGCTATGAAAACCTCCGCGCCGGATTCCAAAAACAAATCGGCTATCGCCTTGCCTATACCTTTGGTACCCCCCGTTATAAGCGCGCGGCGGTTAGTAAGAGAAAAGAGAGCGTGCATTTTTTTACTTGTCCTTTTTTGTCGTGTCAATCTTCAGGGGATAGTAAAGTCCGCATCTTCCGAATACGGCTGTCAGAATAGGAACGATTCCTATCAGACCCAGCCAGGTATGGAAATAATATCCGGCTGCCAGAATCACGATTCCGATTATTACACGGATAATCTTGTCGGTTTTTCCTACGTTGCATGCTAACATTTTGAAAGTCCTTTCTTTTTTTCGTTATAACACAAATTAAGGAAAAATAGTTACTTATTTCCGGATTGTAACACGTTTTGTTATCCACTCCGTTACGTAATCAAGAAATCCGCCGACAAATTCCTTCTTAAGTTTCGGATAGTCGTTAGGGTTTCCGGTTTCCGATTCCTGAAACAGGTGGTTTGCTTTTATAAAAATCTTTGACTGATAATCCTTGTTTCCGCCTTTCTTAAGCGCGTCAAGCATCGGCTTTTCGCTCTGATCCGGCGGCACCTGCAGGTCGGTTTCGCCGAACAGCAGCAGTACGGGGCATTTCACTTTTTCAAGAGCAGGCGCGGGGTCGTATGAGATGAAGAATTTCATCCACGTGCTCGTGAACGCTTTCATGTAAGCGCCGACAAATGAATCCGCCCATTCTTCTTTGTTCTTTATCTTGCTTTTCTGCGCATCGGGAAGTTTGTCGTATTCTTTTAAGCGCTCTTCTTTCATTGTAGCTTTGATTCCGCTCAGATCCTTGTTGTTCTTAATCGCATCGAGCATCGTTTCGAGCGTTATCATATCTTTGCTTATTTCTTCCGGCTTAATAAAACTGGCCTTCATTATGAGTTTCGACTGTTCCTTGAGAATTTCACCCCCGTTTACTCCCGTGCCGGCCATACAAACTATAAACGCTATGTCGCTGTATTTAACGGCTGCCATCGGAGCTATGAGTCCGCCTTCGCTGTGTCCGAAGAGTCCGATCTGTTCGGAATTAATATCGCTTCTTGTCTGCAGGTACTTAACCGCTTCAATCGCGTCACCCGCGAAATCTTCAGAAGTGTATTCGTCGACGCTTTTTCCCGTCGTGCCGCCTACGCCCCTGTCGTCGCATCGAAGCACCGCAATGCCGTTTTTCGTTAGATGGTCGGCTATGACTTTAAAAACCTTGAATCCCGCCACTTCTTCATCGCGGTTTTGCGGCCCGCTTCCCGTAATCATCACAACAGCCGGGTGCTTTCCCGGCGCGACAGGCAGAGAAAGCGTTCCGGCGATTTTTATATCTCCGTTCGCGAATGTGACTTCCTCCTCTTTATAGGGCAGGCTTTCTTTAACCTCTTCTTTCTTTTCGTTTGGCACGTAGAGCAGGCCCTTTACGAGATAAAAAGTGCCTTCGTATCCCGCCTGTGAAAACAGCCCTTTAATCGTATCGTTCACAAACGCTCCGTCGAACCTGGCAAGGCCGTTGGGAACATCGAGTTCAAAATACACTTTCGGATTATTGTATGAGATCTTGCTTAAAGCGAGTCCCTTCTGTTTCTGAAGAGGGATGTCTATTTTTCCGTTATAATTTCCGTTTTCATTTGTGAAATGCGTGATGATGTCAAGTGAAGTGCCCATTATTTCAAGCGCTCCCGTCCAGTCTCCTTCCAGTACCGGCTGGGCTTTTAACGCGGAAAAAATAAAAGAGAAAATTGCGAGAACAATTATCTTTTTCATTTTATGATATGTTTATATTAAATTGCCGTAGTAAACTTTTGTTACGTATTCTATTTTCACCTGTCCGCCGTTGTTGAACTTGTCGTACAGGTCCTTTATCTCTTTCATAACGTTTTTGTGCTCGTCTCCGGATTCGGGAACGTAGGATATCGACTGCACGCGGCCTTTCAGCCCGTTAAGGTCGAGCATCTGGAAATTCGGGAAAGTATTCGAATGTATTCTCTCTTCGCCGAAGAACGACTTGAGAAAATCCTTGTCCGAGAGGTTTTGCTCGAGCTCGTCATGCTCCTCGTTCAGAGGTTTCAGCACTGCGTCGAGCGCTTTCATGAACGGGGATGTGTTCTTTCTTTCGTTCCAGAGGATCACGACGTGTCCGCCTTTTCTCAAAACCCTCTTAAATTCCTTTCTGGCCTTCTTCAGGTCGAACCAGTGGAAAGCGTTTCCGACAGTGATGACGTCGGCGCTGTTTGTCGCAAGACACGTGTTTTCAGCAGTCCCGCTTACGCTTATGAAGTTAAGGAATTTTCCCAGTGACTTCTCTGCTTCAGCGCGCATTTCGTCGTTCGGCTCAACACCGAATACAAGGTTGCCGTTGCTCAGGAACAGACGGCTAAGTATGCCCGTTCCGCAGGCTATGTCGGCTATGTCTTTCGATGTATCGAAGCCGATGTTCTTTTCAAGCGCGCCGATTACCTGCTCGGGATAGCCGGGGCGGTACTTTGCAAAGTATTCTACTCTGCCCGTGAATCTGGTGATTGAGTTTTTCATCCGAATTTTTCCAGTTTAATGTTTCCGGGATTGACGTTTAATTCAAGAAGTATTTTTTCCATTGCCTCTACCATCGCAAGCGGGCCTACGATGTAATATACGGGTTTCGTAATGTCTGGAATGTTTTTTGTAATTGCTTCCTTGCTTATGTATCCGTATTCGTATTTCCAGTTTTTGTTTTCCCTGTCGTCTATGAAAGGCAGGAATTTGAACCCGTCGTATTCCTTCGCCCAGTTTTCGAATTCGTCGATGTACGCCATCGACTCGGCGTTCGGGTTTGAATAGAACAGGTATGCCTTGTAAGGAAGTTTTTCTGTTACAATATACTCGACCATGCACCTTACCGGAGTTATGCCGATTCCCCCGATGAGAAATACAGCCGGCACTGACGGGTCTTTGTGGAGTACCGTGTTCCCGCCGAAGCCGTCGATTTCAGCTTTGGCTCCCAGCGGCATTTCGAGTATGTTCTTGTTGAAAGCAGAATCGAGCGCGCGCGTCGTGAACATCACATAGTCCTTTTTCGGCGAACTTGCGATCGAAAAAAGACGTGAATTGCCCTGATCGTCATGGTGAATCGGCTCAAGCAGCGTTATTTTAGCGTACTGACCGGGTTCAAACGTGAAGTCCGAACCTTTTCTGTCGAACCACATAATAATGTTGTTGTTGCCTGATAATTTTCTGTCCTTAAGCGTGATTATATTTGCCATCAGAATTTTCTTTTTACATGTTATTCAAAAATACTAAAATAAAAGCGATACAGAAACGTGATTATTCGGCACTGAAATAAGACTGCAGGTTTTTGTGGTGTCGGGTGTTTCCACCCGACACGGCAGGCGGAGCCTGCCAATGTTTATGAAAGGTTCCCAAAGAGGAGTTATAAGAGCGAACCTCCGGTTTGGGAACCCGTAATTAATAACAGAATTATGTTTCTGTGTCAGATCGTAAGACCTGACACCACACTTTTTCTACTTCACCAGCATCATCTTCTTTGTATCCGTATATCCGTTTGCGGTAATTTTATAGAAATAAATTCCGCTTGTAAGATTCGACGCGTTGAATTTCATTTCGTGGTATCCCGCGGTTTTATATCCGCTGAATATTACCGCGCATTCTTTTCCTGTTATGTCATACGCGATTATGTTGACCAGTCCTGGTTTTTGCATATCGAATCCGATTGTCGTCGACGGATTGAACGGATTCGGATAATTCTGTTTCAGGCTGTATTTTTCCGGTATTCCGCTAAGGTTTTCTTCGACGCTGACAACATCGATATTTCCGTAAACGCCTGTGTGCCTTGCATTATACTGCCACATCGGTATCTGTACTTTCGACGGGCTGTACGCAGAACCAGTGTTCCACAGATAAACGTTAGTCGACTGGCTCGGCGCTGTGCCTGAAATACCCGCGCCGACAATATCCATAATACCGTTCCTGTTTATGTCGGTTAGACAGGGCGTTACGAAAAACGTAGTTCCTCTTGTGGGTTGCGGCCATCCCGGAAGGGGTGTTCCGTTGTACCTGTAGCCGAGATATTTGCCGGTATCGAGTGTGGATGTGTTATCGTCGAATATCAATTCGGTGTACGTGTCGTTGTTTATGTCTCCGAGTATGACCTGTGAATTAACCGCGTTCAGCGGACCTATGGGAAAACCCGAAAGCGCAGTGCCGTTCTTGTTCCATCCGTAAACGTAATCTGAAGGCGTCATGCTCATCACCTGATCACCGACAACGATATCGATTATGTTGTCGTTGTCAACATATCCGACTGCCGGCGGTCCGTATATCCACTGATTTGTCTGTTTCGGCCAGCCTGAAAGCACAGTGCCGTTGTTCTTGAGTATATAAACATAACCTCCGCCGCCGGAAACGTGAGTGCCGAATATGATTTCACGAATGTTATCGCCGTCGACGTCGGCAAGAACCGGCGATGAATAAGAATTAACGTCGCCGTTAGGCATCATGAACGGGAAGCCGGGAATCGAGTCTCCGTTTGATTTCCAGGCGTACAGTCCTGTATAAGATTCCATTATTATTTCCGGGGAGTTGTCGCCGTTTATATCGCCGACCGCCGCGCTTGAAGCGGGAACGTGACCTAT
>CAIKZJ010000358.1 GCA_903831845.1 uncultured Ignavibacteriota bacterium | reverse complement strand
TGAAGTTGTGCAGAGAGCGTTTGGCAGAGCGATATCCTGCGCCGCGAAATAATATTCAACTGTCGTGCCGAGCGCGCTGCCGGTTATCTGAAAATAGAAAGTATCCAGATTCGTGTAATAGAAATTGGCGGATGTGTAGGATCCCCAGACGCCGCCTACTTTCTTCCTGTAATAAACTCTCGGAGCTTCGCCGCTTCTGCTGTAACGGATGATTCCGTTATCCGTTATCTTCGCTTTGAAAATCTTGTAACTTGTGTCGGCCGTTGTCGTGAACGGCTGCGTGTGCGTAATTACAGGCGCAACGTTATCGAGTTTTCTTGCCGAGTCAACGCATTGCTGGGCGTCAAGTGTTCCCCAGCCTATAAGATTATTCGGCGATGATGAATTGCTTCCGAATTTATGCACTATTCCGATTACCTGCATCGGAGTAAGATTCCTGTTCGCGGAAAGAATGCAGGCAGCTACTCCCGCGTTCATCGGACATGCCCATGAAGTACCGCTGCCGAATGTGCTGTAATCGGTAGTCGTCGCCACTTTATTCGACGAGCCCTGCGCCATTATGTCAGGCTTTATTCTTGGAGGAACGTCCGTCGTCGGTCCGACAGAACTGTAAGAAGCCCTTATTCCGGAAGGATCAAGAGCTCCGACAGTCAATATGCTGTCAGCGTCCGCCGGTCCTCCGAGTGTGTTGTGTGTCGACGAACCGTCGTTGCCCGCCGAATTGCTTACAAGAATTCCGACATGCGCTGCATGCACAGCTGCAAGAGTAATCGGCATCGTTCTGCCGTTCATGTCCTGCCATGTGTATCCCGTATACGGAGAATCGAATGTCAGGTATCCGAGCGAACTTGTAATCACATCCGCGCCAAGACTGTCTACCCATTGAGCCGCCGCGATCCAGTGGTCCATTTCGATAGGAGTTTCTGTCGGGTCGACTTCAGTCCTGCATAATATGTAACTTGACATAAATGCGGGGCTTATCATCTGACCGGGTTTATAACCGGCGCAAAGTGAGAAAGTCGCCTGTCCGTGGGAGTGCGACGCGAGATTAACTGTATCGCCTGTATGAAAATCTTTCTTTTTAATTATTTTTGTCGGAAGAGTTGCAAAGACTTCGTGATTAAGATTAAGATATCCGGCATCAAAATTAGCGACAATAATTTTCTGCCCGTATACGCCGATGTTATGAACAAGATTGGCTTTTATCAATGTCATCTGCGCCAGACCCGTGCCGTAATTAAGTGAATCGACAAGCGGATGATCGGTATTCACCGGCTGCTTCTTGCTTTCAAGCGACGCCAGCTCTGCCTCGTCTTTTTGCTTCTTGAATCTTTCAACCACATCCATGTTCTTAACGCAGCTTATCTCTGCAAGTTCGCTTATCTGCGAACGCGTTACTTCTGCCGAAACACAGTTGAGCCATCTAAGATGATTTCTCACTTTAAGCGTGTGAGATGCCGCAATGTCTATGTATGGCTGATACAGTGGTACGTCCTCTATTTCCACAAGAGCGTCAGGAGGAAGAACTTTTTTCCTTCTTTCAAGCGACTGTTCGGTCACGAGCGATGAAGGGTTTGAAAGGTATTTCTGAACATCGGGTCCTTTATCTTTAAAATAAACATAAACCGTAAACTTGTCGCTCTGTGAATTTTTCAACGCGTTTTCGAGTCTTTCGGTGAGTTTGCCGTTGTATGGCTTTGTTGCTACGGAAAATAAAACCGCTATTGCCAACAGGAGTGTAAGTGATATTGCTTTTTTCATTTCTGCTTTTTTATTTATTCGATAAATTTACATATATTATTTTTGATATTATACAGCGAAAACACATATTTTTTCTTATATAAAAAAACATCATGAACGACTGGATTAAAGAAATTGACATTGCAATCACGGTTTGCGACAAGGAAGGCATTATTCTTTCAATGAACGACAAAGCCCTGAGCACTTTTAAGAACGACGGAGGAGAAAAACTTCTCGGGACCAACGTGCTTGACTGCCATCCCGAACCTTCTCGGACGCAGCTTTCAGGCATGCTGAAAAACGGGACGAAAAACGTGTATACGATTGAAAAAGAAGGAAAGAAAAAACTGATTCTTCAGTCTCCTTATTCGGTCGGAAATGAATACGCCGGTTTCGTGGAGTTTTCTTTCGAGATACCTGCGGAGATGAAACACTTCGTCAGGGGCTGACGTAATGTATGTTTTTATAAAGCCGCCATTTGCCTGATGATGACTGAAGTTTGAATCCGTTCAGAACTACTTCGTTGGCGCTTTTTGTAACTATGTATCCTGCGGACATGTAATAGAGTCCGTAATCCGTTTTTCTGTCTTCGATTACTTCAAGGTAAGGGGGAAGAACTTCCTTCGGTACGTTTCTTTTGATGAGTCCGAATTTATAGTCGATAAGGCCTGTTGTCACCCCTCCCCGCCAGACAGTATAATACATCGGGAAATGTGTCCAGATATTTCTTCCCCTGAAATCGTTTTCCTTGACAACACCTGCCAGTATTGTATTACCGCATCCTGAAAACAACCCGGGACTGAAATCACGGGATGCTTTCCTGAAATCGTTCATGTAATCAGTAATCACTGCTGAATGAAAAAATAAAAGCGCGATTATTCCCGCTAATATTAATTTCCCCGTATTGCCGGATATTCGTTCAAATAACCCGGTCCCGGTGATTCCTGCCGTTATGGTAAATAGCAGAAATGTTATCACGGAAAATCTTTCGTAAATGATGTTCTGTCCGTTGATATTGTCCGGAAGAAGCAAATAGCAGATTCCTGATATTATAAGAAGAATCAATATATATTTTTTACCTGATATATTACTAACATTCTTCATCCTCACTGCGAAAATAAAAACAAGCACAACAACCGAAGATATTATTGCCGCATAAATGCTGCCCCAGTCGCCTCTGAACAGAAAGAAATTATCAAGAATAAAGAACAGGAGAAATCTTTTGAGAACCGAACCGGCGTAATCAAGCATGTAATAATTGAATAGATATTCCGGCAGAGATGTACCTCCTTTTGAATCGGTGTCATATGCTATAAACATGAATATCATTACGGGCAGTATGATAAAAATGCTCTGTATCCAGTACCTGATGGATTTTCTGGCATAAATTAATTGCAATATACCGAAGACAAGCAGTGCGAATATTGCTGTCTGGAAATGAAGCAGAAAAAGCAAAATCAACAGCACTGTTATCACAATCCCCGTCTTTTGCCTTGCCAGAACAAAATATGTGTAATATAAACCGAACAGAAAAATCAGGACAGGCACTGACATCGTATATCCGACAAAACCCCAATGTACGCTGTAGTTTATTGTAAAAAGGAATGACAGAAGAGAGTAATAAATGTTTCCGCCCAGTAAACGAAGGATATACATCACGGAAACAGGAAGCAGTATCACATACAACGCATAATATATTTTGTTCGCCGTCTCTACATCACCGAATAATCCGGATGCGCAAAAAAACGTATGGAACGTGTTTGATTTGATAAAAGTCGGTATCGAATAATACCTTTCGAAGAGATATCCCGCATTCCCGAAATGTTTTACTACAAATGATTCTGCAAGATGAAACGGCAGATCAACAAAAGGCAGAAGCGGCGTGGCGAACACCCAGTATAAGTTCGCTATTGTGAACAAACCGAATAATATGTAAAATGTCTTCTTCAATAACCCCGACAATATGCTCTTTCGTAATTATGCTACTATTAAAATCCCCTCTCTCGAGGGGATTTCAAAATTATCTCGTAATTATTAATTACTAATTATTAATTGTTATTTGTATTCCTCTACTGAAGGACAGCTGCATACAAGATTTCTGTCGCCGTACGCGTCGTTAATCCTTCCGACCGAAGGCCAGAATTTATTCGTGCGGAGCGACTCTACAGGAAACGCCGCTTTTTCCCTCGGATACGAATGCGTCCAGTTATCCGAGCAGACGGATTCTGAAGTATGAGGCGCGTTGTGAAGAACGTTGTCTTCAGCGTCCGCCGTACCGTTTTCTATCTCGGCGATTTCCTCGCGTATTTTCATCATCGCTTCGCAGAACCTGTCAAGCTCTTCCTTCGATTCGCTTTCAGTCGGTTCGAACATAAGCGTTCCGCCAACCGGGAATGACACAGTAGGAGCGTGGAAGCCGTAGTCCATGAGTCTCTTCGCAATATCGATAACGTCAACTTTCGAATCGTGCTTGAATTCTCTTGTATCGAAAATAAGTTCGTGCGCTACTCTGCCCTTCGAGCCTGTGTACAGCACTTTGTAATATCCCTGAAGTTTGTCCTTCACGTAGTTGGCTCCGAGTATCGCCATCCTGGTCGCTTCCGTTAAACCGTCGCCGCCCATCATTTTAATGTATGCGTAAGGAATTACAAGAACCCCTGCGCTGCCGAAAGGAGCCGCCGAGACGGCAGAAATACCGTTTTCGCCTCCGGTCTTTATCAACGGATGAGCAGGAAGATATTCCACAAGATGCTTTGCGACTGCAATCGGCCCTACACCGGGTCCGCCGCCGCCGTGAGGAATCGCGAATGTCTTATGAAGGTTCAGATGGCAAACGTCGGCTCCTATCCTTGCCGGACTTGTAAGCCCGACCTGCGCGTTCATGTTCGCGCCGTCCATGTAAACCTGACCTCCGAATTTATGTATTGTGTCGCAGAGTTCGATTATCGACTCTTCGAAAACTCCGTGCGTCGAAGGATACGTTACCATAATGCCGGCGAGATTCTCTTTGTTCTCATCAGCTTTTTTCTTAAGGTCAGCCATATCGATGTTACCATGGTCGTCGCATGCCACGACCACTACCTTCATTCCCGCCATTACGGCGCTGGCCGGATTCGTACCGTGCGCGGAACTTGGTATAAGTACAATATTTCTGTGAGTGTCGCCCCTCTTGTGATGGTATTCGCGGATAACCATCAGTCCGGCATACTCGCCCTGTGCGCCCGAATTAGGCTGGAATGAAATTCCGTCGAATCCCGTTATTTCGCATAAATCCTTTCCGAGCTCATTTATCATTTCCATGTACCCCTGAACCTGGTCGGCCGGCGCGAACGGATGTATACCCGCTATCTCCGGAAGAGTAATTCCGAACATCTCCGTCGCCGCGTTCATCTTCATAGTACATGAACCTAACGGAATCATCGAACCGGTAAGAGAAAGGTCTTTGTTCTCAAGCGATTTTATGTAACGCATCATTTCCATTTCCGCGTGATACCTTCTGAATATTCTGTTAGTCAGGTATGCGCTTTTTCTGCGCATAGAATCCTGCAGGCAACTGTCATCAGAATTTTTCAGAAGCTCATTAACTTTATTTAAATCCTCCGCCCCCGTGAATAACGAAGCGAGAACTGATATATCATTTGCAGTCGTCGTTTCATCCAGTGAAATTCCGATGAATCCCGGACTGTACCTTAAATTTATCTTCAGAGCGTCCGCTTTTTTCCAGATATTCTTTATTGCTTTTTCGTCCGCTTCAATTTTAAGCGTATCGAAGAATTCCGTATTCGTCTGCTTAAAGCCTGCCGATTTTATAATTTCATTAAGAACTACAGCATACTTGTGAATTCTTCCTGCAATATTTCTTATACCATCAGGACCGTGATAGACTGCGTACATACCCGCCATTATTGCGAGTAAAACCTGCGAAGTGCAGATATTGCTTGTGGCTTTTTCCCTCTTTATATGCTGTTCTCTTGTCTGAAGAGCCATGCGCAAAGCCCTCTTATTATGAGAATCTATGGTTATTCCAATTATTCTGCCTGGTATCTGTCTCTTGAATTCGTCTCTGGTTGCGAAATAAGCCGCGTGCGGTCCGCCGAAACCGAGAGGTATCCCGAATCTCTGCGTGGAGCCGACTGCTATATCCGCGCCCATATCGGCGGGAGTCTTTAGTATCGCGAGACTCATTAAGTCCGCTGCGACAATTGTAAAAATTCCCTTTGCCTTAGCGGCAGCGAAGAAACCGGTATAGTCGTGTATCTGTCCGTCAGCTGCCGGATACTGTACAAGCACGGCGTAAACGTCATCCGCAAGTTCGAAAGTTCTGTGGTTGCCGACAACAACGTTGACTCCGACAGGCACAGCTCTCGTTTTCACGACTTCAATAGTCTGCGGAAAACACTCTTCGGAAACGAATATCACGTTTGAGTTCGCCTTGACACCCTTTCTTAAGGATTTTGTCATCAGCATAGCTTCTGCAGCAGCTGTGCTTTCGTCGAGAAGCGAGGCGTTAGAAACGGGAAGGCCGGTCATGTCTGCTATTACTGTCTGGTAATTCAGAAGCGCTTCAAGCCTGCCCTGCGATATTTCCGCCTGGTACGGAGTGTATTGAGTGTACCATCCCGGATTCTCGAGTATATTCCTCTGTATCACCGCGGGAAGAACTGCGGGATAATATCCTAATCCGATATAATTTTTGTAAACTTTATTTTTGGACATTGTTTCCCTCAGATGGTTCATGAATTCGTATTCAGTAAGACCGCTGCCTATTCCGAGCGGTTCTGAATTCATGATGTTCGAAGGAACTGTTTCTTCTATAAGTTTTTCGAGTGATTCCGCGTTTACTACCTTTAGCATTTCGTCGATATCGTTGCCGCGAGGACCGATATGGCGGGATTTAAAGCTGTCAAAAACCGGAGTGTCGTTCATATGATATATTTTAATTTGTGTTTTCTTGTATGAGTTAACGTCTTCAAATATAGAATTATTATTGAATAATCTAAATTCAGAAATTCGCGGCTTCCCCCATTTTTACATCCCTATCCTTCTTTGCCCTTCACATTTTTAAATAATTTCCTATTTCTGCCACAGATTACCACTGATAAAAACGGATTTTTCCTTAAAGCAATCCGTGAAATCCGTGTGAATCCGTGGAAGGAAAAATTAGAATTAAATCTGTGTTTATCTGTTTAATCCGCTCCTTCCGTGTTCCTTTACTTTTGAATCCCCTTTTTAATTTTTTGATAATTCTGTAACTTAATAGATATATATAATTATGATTTCGAAACCTAAAGGAACACTTGATTTTCTGCCCGCGGATGCGTTTAAACGCCTGCATATTGAGGATAAACTCAGGCGGATAGCTTCCCTTTTTAACTATAAGGAAATACGCACGCCTGCTTTTGAAAAGACTGAACTTTTCAGAAGAGGCATAGGCGAAGAAACTGATATTGTTTCGAAGGAAATGTATTCTTTCAATGATAATGAATTCACTCTTAAACCGGAGATGACAGCTCCCGTAATAAGAGCGTATATTGAAAACAGCCTGTACAACGTTTCACCGGTTCAGAAATTATATTATATTTCAAACATGTTCCGCCATGAAAGACCTCAGGCGGGGCGCTACCGCGAATTTTCACAGTTCGGCGCTGAAGTAATAGGCAGCGGCGACTATGCGGCGGACGTTGACCTTATTTCGCTCGGCACGTCTTTTCTTTCGGATTTCGGGCTGAAAAACCTTAAGATTAAAATTAACAACATAGGAAATTTAGACGAACGCAGAACATATATAGCGGACCTTAAGAAGTATCTCGAGGATTACAAGAATCATCTGTCTTCGGAAAGCCATAAAAGATTATTCACAAATCCGCTCCGCATACTGGACTCGAAAGACGGAAAGGACATTGAAATAGTTAAAAACGCGCCCGTTATTTTTGATTACCTTGGTCCGGATAACAAATCCCATTTCGGTAATGTACTGAAAGGCCTTGAGTCGATGGGAATCCAGTACGAAATAGACTATAAGCTCGTGCGCGGACTTGATTATTATACCTCAACAACTTTTGAAATAGCGTCGGACGATCTCGGAGCGCAGAATGCCGTGCTCGGAGGCGGACGCTACGATATGCTCGTTCAGCAGCTCGGCGGCAAAGCAACTCCCGCGATCGGATTTGCCTGCGGCCTTGAAAGGCTCACGCTTGTGCTTGAAGCAAACAAATATGAATTCCCTGAACCCGGTAATCCTAAGATTTACCTGGTTTCCGCCGGAGAAGAGGCGAAGAAAAAGGTGATAGTTATAGCGAACGAATTGAGAATGAAAGGGATATTCTGCGAAACAGACCTTCTCAACAGAAGCATCAAGGCGCAGATGAAGGACGCAAACAGGCTTAACGCGGGATATGTGTGCGTTATCGGCGACGACGAACTAAGAAGCGGCGCGGTTAAAATAAAAAACATGGCAGGCGGCGATGAGACCGAAATCGCTCTTGATAACATAGTTAATTTCAATTTTATCTGATATGAGAACCAGACAGGTAAGACCGGAGAAAATGAAATATGAATTCGAGCTTCATATCTCGAAAGGTTTCGACAAAACCCGCGAGGAGAGTTACATACTGTTCGACTTTCTCACGACAAAAATATTCAAGAGCTTCATTTACACGATAAACGTGACTCCGCAGATAGACCTTCCGAACAAGGTCATAGGGTTCATAGTTGAAGGGCTATCGGCTCCCGTGCTTTCTATAGCGAAATCCGGAAACGCCAGGTTTCAGTACAGGCTGTTCGGTTATTCGAGGACCGAATACGAATTGAAACTGACGAAACCCGATGTGGATAAAAATTTATTTAAACTTAAAATAACGGAAAAGAGTTTAAAGATTACAAAAGAACCATCTAAAAAATTTATAAAGGTTGAAGTTTAATGTATCCGAAATTATTTGAGATAGGACCAATATCAATACACAGTTACGGCCTGATGCTCGGTATAGCATTTCTTATCGGCAGCACGCTGTTCTCGAAAGAGCTTAAAAGACAGAAGAAGGACGAAAATGCGGGGATCACGATAACTTTCCTTGCCATTATCGGAGGACTTCTCGGAGCAAAATTATTTTATATCATCGAAGAATGGAACTTCGGCACAGGCGGAGCGCTCTCTTCCTATTTCAAATCCGATGTTCTTTTCTCCCCCGCCGGACTCACTTTTTACGGCGGACTCATCATTGCAATCATTTTCATTTACCTGTATTGCAGAACGAAAAACCTGAAACTCCTTATGATATTCGATTCGATGGCGCCGGCAGTAATGCTGGGTTACGGTATAGCCAGAATCGGATGCCATCTCTCTGGAGACGGCTGCTACGGACTTCCGGTAAACGGAACAATGTGGGAATTTCTCGGTTACTCGTATACAAAAGGAATCATACCTACTCATCCGGGAGTTCTTGTGCACCCTACCCCGTTATATGAAATGGCGGTATCGATACTGATTTTCTTCTTTCTCATGTATTTCAGGAAGAAGACGAAATATTACGGACAGCTTTTCTTCGTGTATCTGATTTTCAGCGGCGCGGAAAGACTTCTTGTCGAATTTATAAGGCTGAACCCTAAAGTCATATTCGTATTTACGCAGGCGCAGCTTATCTCGATAATCATGATTGTCTTCGGAACCCTTATGCTTATACTGTGGAAAAACAAAACTGACAGCGAATTACTTGAAATAAACAGCATAAAACCCGGGAATTGACAAAATCAGCGTTTTATGAATGTAATTTAACTTGAAATAGTTTAAAAATAAGGTTATTTTATAGCTTTTGAATTTTTAAAGATAAATTTATATATAATGAAAAGAACGTATCAACCGAGCAACACTAAGAGGAAAAACAAGCACGGATTCCGTGAGAGAATGGCAACTAAGAACGGAAGAAAAGTACTCGCAAGCAGAAGAGCCAAAGGAAGAAAGAAACTCACGGTCAGCGACGAATTTGTCAGGAAATAACATTTGCCTCTGAAGATGTCTCAGCAGACACAAAGCAACCTTAAGTTAGGCAAAGACGAAATACTGCGAGGATTCGAAGCGTACAAAAAAGTGTTCAGAAATTCTAGAATTGCTGAGTCTAAATATTTAAAACTGTACTACCAGAAGACGGAATTTATTGAAAGCCCACATACTTTAGTCAGAGTGGGCTTTACTGTTTCTAAAAAGCAACTAAAGAAGGCAGTTAAACGTAACCGTATTAAAAGACTTCTTAAGGAAGCATACAGGCTGAATAAAAGCGCTTTGATCGAGAGGCCCGGTCTTAAACCGATGAACATGATCCTGACCGTAAATGAAAAGTGCGGGTTAGAAGAATTGTGCAGAAACGGTTTCAGTCTTTTTAACGGCGATATATTAAAAGTTTTCGAAAGAATAAGGTAATTCGATGAAATACATAATGATTGGAATTATTAAGCTGTACAGGATTTTCCTGTCGCCGCTTTTTCCTCCGTCGTGCAGATTCTATCCGACATGCTCGATGTATTTCATGGAAGCTCTTCAGGTGCACGGGTTTTTCAAAGGAACATATCTCGGTGTAAAACGGGTGCTTAAATGCAATCCGTTCTTCGAAGGAGGTTTCGATCCCGTTCCCCTGAAAATCATAAAAACAAAGAATAAAAACATATAATTTAGATGGATAAAAAATCGGTAATTGGTTTTGTTGTAATCGGTGTGATTCTTGTAATCTGGATGGTCTGGACCTCGAAAATGCAGAAACCCGTCCAGCAGCAGAAACAGCAGACGCAGGAGAATGTGCAGGATTCGACGAAAAGCAAGGTTCAGGAAACAAAGCAGCCGGAAGTTCAGAAACAATCGAACGATTCCGCAAAACTCAACGCGGTCAGCGATCAGTTCGGAATTTTCTTCTCGAAGAACGCGGCTCTTAACGTTAAAGATTCATCCTCCTCCAGAGAGAAAATACTTTACGTAGATAACGCGAAGTATCGTTTCGTGTTTTCAGATCTCGGCGGTTCCCTCAAGGAAGTATATATGAAAGGTTTCAAGACCTGGGACGGAAAACCTGTGCAGCTCGTCGACTGGAAAAAAGACAGGGAACTTAACCTCTTCTTCACTTCCAAAGACGGGAAAACTATAAATACAAGGGACCTCGTATTCAATTCCGCTTACAGGCACGACCAGGCTGTAGATATCGACAAGGATTC
>CAIKZJ010000357.1 GCA_903831845.1 uncultured Ignavibacteriota bacterium | reverse complement strand
TAATTTTTATATTCAATATAAATTTTGTTCTTCTTTCTTAAATATATACGCATTTTTCGCAAATTTTGTTCCATAAAAAGAAAAGGGCGCTTAAAACGCCCTTTTCCTGTCTGAATTTAAAACTTTTTATGAAAGCTCAATAGCTATCAGTCTTATGTCTTTCTGCTGCGTGACAACTTTCAGCACGACTATGTCACCGGAACCTTTTTTGCCTAACACGGATTCCAGGTCAGAAACAGAAGATATCTTCTGCTTATCCGCCTCGATAATCACGAATCCTGAACGCAGACCGCGGTTAAACGCCTCAGAGAAATGAGCTACATCCTTCACAAGCACACCGTTGTCGACTTCGTACTGTTTCTTTACAGATTCAGGAAGTTCGGTTACGAGTATACCTATCGATTCGAATTTTTTCGATTTAAGTTCGGATTCGTTATTGTCGTTTTTACCTGTCTCGCTGTTTACCGAAACATCGCCTTCAGTCCTTGGTTTAAGCTTTACGCTTACATCCATGTTTTTTCCGTCCCTGAAGACTACGAGAGCTGCAGTTTCACCCGGACGCTTGGAACCGACTATTGTCTGAAGTTCGTTGGCAGCGTTAACGTCTTTACCGTCAACGGAAAGTATTACGTCGCCGGTCTTAAGGCCTGCTTCGTCTCCCGCTCCGCCTTTGATCACGTTCTGAATCAGAACGCCTCTGGCTTTGTCGAGACCAAGTCCCTTCGCTTCCTTCATGTCGACGTCCTTAATTGATACGCCTATGTAACCTCTTTCAATCTTGCCGTTCTTGATAAGCTCCGCGGCCACATTCTTAGCGATGTTCATGGGTATCGCAAATCCGTATCCCTGATAGTATCCCGTCGTTGTCTTTATCGCAGCGTTAATTCCCACAACCTGTCCGTTTATGTCCACAAGGGCACCGCCGCTGTTACCCGGATTGATAACCGCGTCGGTCTGTATGAAATTGTTTATCGCGTAACTGTTGCCGTCGATGTTGATGTTTCTTCCGAGAGCCGATACTATTCCCGCCGTAACTGTATTGTTCAGCCCGAGGGGATTGCCTATCGCAAGCACCCACTGGCCGACCTGAACGTTGTCGGAATTGCCGACAGAGGCTACAGGCAGATTGTCAGCGTCAATTTTTATTACCGCTATGTCAGTATTCTGGTCCTTTCCGATGAGTTTCGCTGTGAATTCTCTCTTGTCGCTGAGAATCACTTTAATTCCCTTATCGGAAGCGTTGCTCACGACGTGATTGTTCGTCATGATGTAACCGTCCTTGCTAATTATAACGCCCGAACCCGAACCGTGCTGCGGCACGTCTTCCGGCATCTGAAAATCCGGCCCGAAGAAGAACTGGAAGTTCTTGTCCTCGTTCTTGTTGTTTTGTTTTACGTTGCTCGTAACGTCAATGAACACCACAGCGGGCGTCACTGTCTTGGATATTTCAATGAATGCGTCATTCAGGCCCTTCAGATCATTCCCGGCCTTGACGGGGGGATCGGTCCTGAAATCTATCTGTGAATTTGCAACTAAACTTTTTACGTTGCTGAAATTCACCGCCATGATTGCTCCGAATGCGAGGGCGAACACTAATAAGAACGCTCCTGCAAATATTGCTTTCTTCGACATTTTGTATCTCCTTTTGCTTTAACTTTTGCTTTTATAAGTTGTAAACAAAGGTCAAATTAATTCGCTTTCTTTAGTTCTTCAAAAATCTGGTTGCTTCTCAACACCCCGTATTTTCCCGTGTGCTGAAGGAAATGCATCTCATATGAGTTCTGCATTGCCTTTATGTCATAATTTTGACAATCCAGGGATTCAGTTTGTTTAATCTCCATTTCCGATAACCTGCCAAGAAATCCGGCCTGCTCTGAAGTCAGACTTCCGAAATGAAGGCCCCGTTCCCTGTCATTTAAAACAAAATTTTTTTCATTTGAATTTCTGAAACCGTCAAACGGGTCTATGCCGAGCAGAACCGAAAGACGCATCTGGTAAAGAAGAAAAATAAGCTCGTAATTCTTCTCCGATTCCTCAAGGCCGTATAAAAATTCTTTCAGAAGCGAGTATATTTCGGGGCTTGAATGATAATCATATGTCGACCTGGATGTTAGTTCCAGAATTCTGTAAGCGGCTGAAAGCCTGTCAAGGTCGGACTTTATCCTTCTGAACGAGGAAACGCATTCAGCCTTTGTAATAAGCTGCAGGTCCCGGCTCTCCTTTTTAGTGAAGATGACGTTAACGTGGTTCATGTTCTCGAAAACACCGCCCATCTTCGATTTCGTGTTTCTCGCTCCCTTTATAACGGCGGAAAATTTACCCGCCGATTCCGACATCATGGAAACGATTTTGCTCGTATCGCCGTATTTGAAACCGCTAAGCACTATTGCATCAGTTTTTAAATTAGACATACGTGCAAAACCTTCAATTTGTTTCGTTAAAGTGATTTAAAATCGAAATTCGTGAGATTTCGGAAATCTTCGAGCCTCTTTAAAATCTTCTCTTTCGGAAGGTCCCGTATTCCGTCGAGCGAGAATTTCTCGACAGCCAGGGATGCCATTACGCTTCCGTAAACTATCGCAACCTTAAGATTGGCAGGGGAGAGATCGCCGGTCCTCGCAAGCCATCCCATGAAACCGCCCGCGAATGTGTCGCCCGCGCCTGTGGGGTCGAATACAGATTCAAGCGGAAAAGCGGGCACGCAGAATATCGTGTCCTTTGTAAGAAGCATTGCGCCGTGTTCGCCCTTCTTGATGATAAGCATCTTCGGTCCCATTTCAAAAATCTTTTTTGCCGCGTGCAGCAGATTGTCCTCGCCGGATAACATCCTTGCTTCGGAGTCGTTGACTACCATCATGTCGACAAGTTTCATCGTGTCCTTCAACTGCTGAAGTTTTCCCTCTATCCAGAAATTCATCGTGTCTATCATAATGAATTTCGGCTTGTTGAGCTGGAGAATTACCTTTTTCTGTATTTCGGGATTGACGTTTCCAAGACATACGAATTCGCTGTCCCTGAAGCTGTCCGGTATCACCGGGTCAAAATCCTCGAATGCGTTGAGTTCAGTCGTTATGGAATCCCTCTGGTTCATGTCCGTGTGGTAAACGCCGTGCCAGTGAAAAGTCTTTTTCGTTTTTGATATTTCGAGACCCGACAAATCGATCTTTTTCGATTTGAGGAAATCAATTTCATTCGCGGGAAAGTCGTTGCCGACTATGCCGACAAGCCTCACTCCGTCCAGGAAATAGCTCGCAGTAGTGGAAATAAAAGTGGCCGAGCCGCCGAGCGTGTATTCAGCTTTGCCGTACGGGGTTTCGATTGTATCAAGTGCCAGTGATCCGATAACAAGTAAACTCATTCTGTTGTATTTAATTTTTTTAATTTAGCAAAAATATATTTTAAAATCGTAAAGAAAAATGATATTAGAAGAACGGCACCGGGATTTTTAAATTTATTTATTGACTTTCATTTTACCGGTCATTGTGTAATTTTGTAAAAAAATAATAATTTTAAAATGGACGAAAATCAAAACCTCCAGCAGCAGATAAACATTGAGCTTAGTGAAAAGGAAGCGGAAGGGAATTATTCGAACCTCGCAATTATTTCGCATTCCGGAGCGGAGTTCATTATCGATTTTACAAGGATATTTCCCGGAATTCCGAAAGCTAAGGTTCATTCGAGAATAATAATGACTCCGCAGCACTGCAAGATGTTCATGAACGCTCTTAAAGAGAATATTGAGAGATTTGAGAATCAGTTCGGTGAGATTAAACTGTTGGGTGGACCTCAGGACCATGCTTTCGGCTTCCAGATACCGCAGAAGCCGAACGATGAGAAGGTTAACTAATTGTTCAGCCTGTAGAAATTAACGACCGATACCGTAAAGAATAAAATATTGGCCAGCCAGGCTGTCAGAACAGGGTTAAGATCGCCGTTATCCCCGAATACCTGGGATATCTTGACGAAACCCAGATAAATGAAACTGACTATAAGGCTTATGCCGAAATGAAGCGCTGCACCTCCTTTACGCCTGTTGGATGAAATCGAAACACCGAAAATTATCGTTATTATATTGGCGAAAGGGAAGGAGATTATCGAGTAATAATCCACCTTTTCCTTGGCAACTTCCTGTCCGCTGGCTTCAAGATTGTCTATAAACTCCCTGAATTCGCTTAAAACGAGCTCCTCCGGCTTTAATTGCTTCTTTTCAAGGGTTTCCGGATCCAGGGTTATTTTATCGACTTTTGAAATTGCTGATAAGTATATGTCTTTAAGTATTTTAAGAGATTCTGTGTCAAATGTATTGAATTCCCGAAGATACGCCGTACTAATGAACCAGTCTTTCTTGCCGAAATCCCATTTCATAGAGACAATATCCAGCTTGATATTGATTTTTGTAAGCGTGTCTTTACTGAATATTTGTATTGAAGTATTACTGCAGGTTTGTGTGCTTTTCTCGTAATTATTTATGATAATTATGCGATTTATTTTATCTTGAATATAGATATTCTGAATAGAGTTTGAGATTGTGTTCCTGCCTAAAACTTCACGTTCGAATTTGTATTTTAGCCTGTTAGAATGCGGCACGACCCAGCCGTTAAAATACACAGCAAATAGCGTAACAATCATACCAAATGTCAAAACCGGCAATAAATACCTGTATATCGAAATTCCTGCCGATTTCATGGCTGTAAGCTCCGAATAATTGACAAATCTGCTTATTGTGAATAAAGAAGCCAGCAGCATGCCCACAGGCATGATAAGCTTAAGTATATCCGGTATAAAATACATGTAATAGGTGGCCAGCATAACAATCGTAAGCTTCTTATCGATGAATCTGTCGAGATTCTCGAAAAGATCTACCATGATGAATATAAGAACAAAACAAAGAAGACCGAAAAGAAAATTCAGTATGAAGTGCCGTAATATGTATCTGTCTATTAGTTTCAAGCAATGTCAAAATACAAATGTAGAATCCAATTTACAATTGAAAACAAAATAGGTAACTCGCAAGGGAGGATTTCAAATATATACTTTTTAACAGCATTACACATAGAATGTTAGTAAAGTTGTTATATAATATATATTATGTAAAGTAACATGATGATATCTTTTTAATAAGTTTCTATATGCAGTATTTATGGGTTTTATATTTGTCCCCCTCCGGCTCTATCATCTGTTGTTTCAATTTTGGAATTTTATTTCTTTCGGGAATTAATTAAATTTCAAACCAATTATACAATTTATGATAGAGTTAAATTATTATCTGGTTTTAAGCGCGCTTTTATTTTCGATAGGAGTAATCGGTGTTCTTACAAGAAGAAACGCGATTATCATATTTATGTGCATTGAGCTTATGCTTAACGCCGTGAATTTATCACTGGTTGCATTTTCAAGCTTTCTGGGCAGCGAAAGCGGTCAGATTTTTGTGTTTTTTGTAATGACCGTAGCGGCAGCTGAAGCTGCAGTCGGCCTGGCGATAGTTATTTCGCTTTATAGAAATAAAGAAACTCTTGATATAGATAAAATAAACATCTTAAAATGGTAATTCCGATGCAGAATTATTTTCTACTTATAACCGTACTTCCGCTGCTTGGCTTTCTGATAAACGTTATTTTCGGTAAAAAGATAAATTCAGAAAAGTTTTCAGGCTGGCTGTCTTCGATTTTTGTATTTATTCCATTTCTCATCGGCATTAAAGCGATGTTTGAAATAATGAGCCTTCCGGAAGACGGCAGAAGGATCGTATTCAATTATTTCACCTGGATATCGGCCGGAAAGCTTACGGTAAACTATTCATATCTTATCGATCCCCTTTCGGTCGTAATGGTTCTCGTAGTTACAGGCATCGGATTCCTTATACACGTGTATTCAATCGGCTATATGCACGGCGACGAAGGCTACGCAAGGTTTTTCTCATACCTGAACCTTTTTATATTCGCAATGCTTCATCTCGTTATAGCCGACAATTTTCTTCTCGTTTTTTTAGGCTGGGAAGGCGTCGGACTTTGCTCGTATCTGCTTATAGGATTCTGGTATGAAAAGAATTTCACCGGCGATGCAGCGAAAAAAGCTTTTATTGTGAACAGAATAGGAGATTTCGGTTTTCTTTCCGCTATGTTCTTTATTTTTACATATTTCGGTACTCTTGAAATCTCGGGATTCCTTGGTCAGATAGCCGGATATCCCGTAAATAATGCTCTTCTGGTCGCGATAGCGCTTTTCTTTTTCCTTGGCGCAACCGGCAAATCGGCACAGATACCGCTCTATGTATGGCTTCCGGACGCCATGGCAGGCCCTACGCCTGTTTCCGCGCTTATACACGCTGCGACAATGGTAACGGCGGGTATTTATCTTATTGCGAGAACTTCCCTGCTCTACGTGCTTGCGCCTTATGCAACAAACATAGTATTAATAATCGGAATTGCCACTGCGATAATATCCGCTACCATAGCAGTAAAACAAAATGACATAAAGAAAATTCTCGCATATTCCACCGTCTCACAGCTGGGCTTCATGTTCATTGCTCTCGGCACGATGTCATTCGTCGCGGCGATATTTCACCTCGTCACTCATGCGTTTTTCAAAGCCCTGATGTTCCTCGGAAGCGGTTCTGTAATACACGGAATGCATGAGGAACAGGACATAAGAAACATGGGCGGACTGAAAGACAAGATGAAAATAACATACATAACGTTTCTCATCGGAGCCTTCGCGATATCGGGTATTCCTCCCCTGTCGGGTTTCTTCAGCAAAGATGAAATTTTATATAAAACATTTATAAACGCGGGGTTCCTTCCTTATATTCTGGTTTTAATTACTGCAGGTTTCACGGCATTCTACATGTTCAGGCTTGTCGGTCTTACTTTCTTCGGTAAACCGCGTTACGATGCAAACCATGTGCATCCGCACGAGTCGCCGAAGACAATGACGGTGCCTCTAATGATTCTCGCCGTACTTTCGGCAATCGGCGGTTTTATCGGACTGCCTCACGTGATGGGATTCAATGTCCTTGAACACTGGCTTGAGCCTGTATTTAAGAATTCATATGCTTTGCTTAATCTGCACCATCCGGAAACAGAACATTCATCAATGGTTGAATGGCTTCTGATGCTCGTATCCGTATTAATCGCGGCGGCGGCAATTATTTTCTCATTCAGAAAATATTCGAAACAGGAAAAATTTGAAGATGAAAAGGGATTCGGCAAGGTGCTCGAGAATAAGTACTACGTTGACGAGGCGTACGAAAAGACTGTCGTTAATCCCATATTCCGTTCGTCGGAAAGTTTCTTCTGGAAAATATTTGATGTGAAGATAATAGACGGTTTCGTTAACGGCATAGCCGCCTCACTTTCGAGGTTCAGTATCGACTGGAAGAAATTACAAACCGGTGTCGTTCAGGACTATGCGGCCCTCGCGATCACCGGTATAATCGGAGTGATTCTTTATTTCCTTTTTGCTTAAAGGAAATTATTTTTTCTGATTCTTCAAAATGTACTCGGAAATATCCGCTATTTCCTGGTCAGATATGATTTCATACGGATAAAAAGGCATGAACTTGGCGCCCATTCTTATGTGATAAACTATGCTTTTCAGATTACCTTCAAAATCTTCAAACAGAGAAGGTACGTGTTTCACTGTTTTTCCGCCGTGGCAGAATCCGCAGGTCTCTTTGAATATTCTTTCCCCGTTTTTAATGTCAGGAGTTAGTCCCGCAATCTTCGTCTGGTCCTCTTTAAGTCTTGATTTATCCGGTTTAGGAAGCGCTATAGTGGTGTAGTTCAGATTCTTCGACTCCCCTTTCAGAGACTCAAAGTAAGCGTTGAAAGCGTTAATTTCGGCCGGGGAAATCTGTCTGCCCATTTTCACGAAAGTCTCCCAGCATACTGTTGTTCCGGACGCGGTGCTCTTGACCTCTTCGCCTTTAATGGTGCCTGCGAAAACAGACTGCCTTTTGTGGGCGCCGATTACGTCAGCGAAATACTTGGTATTGAGATTCTCCTTGTTCGTTCCGTCAAAATGACAGTCCGCGCATTTCAGTCCGGTGAGGTTCGAAGGAGTATAGAAAAGCTCTTTGCCTTTCGCGGTAAGTTCATCGCCGCTTTTCACTTCCGTTTTGCTTTCCGTTTTGTCGTTGTTCTTCGAACATGAAGTAAGGTTCAGCACGAGTACCGCCGACAGTAAAAGATAAAAATATTTTGTCATAAGATTTGCAATTTAATAGTTAAACAAAGGATAAGACAAAAAATTCCAATAAAATAAAAAAGGCTGTCCGATGACGGACAGCCCTGAATTTGAATATATTATTATTTCTTTTTCGTTGTCGTACCGAAATCCGGATAGAAATTTACTCCGAGATAAAAAGTCGACCAGTTGATGTCCTTCTGTGACGACTTCATGTTCTGCCTGACGGGAGCTCCGAGGGGATCGTAGATCGTCGCGTTGAAAGATCCTTCCTCGTCGTTTAACGACGCGTTTGTTCTTCCCCATTCGAGGTTTTCGTTTCTCGCCGAGCTCTTGAAAAGGAGGTTTCCGAAATCATACTTCGCGCCGAGTACAAGACCCCACTGCGGATTAACCTTGAATTCAATGCCCGCGCCGAGGCTCGCGCCCATTCTGAATCCGAGAAAATCTATTTTCGTTGTATCGTAACCCTTTGCCTTTGAAAGAGTCGCGCTCATGAAGTTGAAAGTGAGCTGACCGTTAACGAACGGCGATACAACCTTGGTGAAAGACAGCGGTGCCACTTCAATTCCGAGTCCCAGACCGAAATTCCTGAAATTATAATCGTAGTCAATGGCTGCCTGCGAAATGTATGAACTGCCGAATTCAGGTATGTAACCTGACTTCGATCCTTCGAACGCGTTGAACGCGTTGAAATTAACCGATCCTATAAGCCTTACTGTCTCGTACTTGTCGAGATTTATCTTTGCCAGGCCCTGTATGAAGAAGCCGGTCTTCGCTCCGTAATTCCTGGTCATTAAAGAAGAATCCACGTATGATATTTCGTACGGGAATGTGAACGTTGTGTCTACTCCGAGAGGTACGCTCACATAATGATATTTGTTTGAGTAAGAGACATAATTGTTTCCCCTTAAACCCTTGTCGGGATTGACTATACCCGCGCCTATCTGAAAAGAAAATTTATCGAACTGCGCATAGGTCTGTGCGGAAAAAGCTGCAATAAGTACTGCGATTAAAAATAGAATTTTTGTTTTCATGTTCATCCTTTTTATTTGTTGATTATTTCGTAAATACCGATTATAGCGGCGGTTTCTGCCCGCAGTTTTCTGTCCCCCAGACTGCAGACCTGCCAGTTATTTTCAATTAGTGAGTTTATTTCAGATTCGCTGAATCCGCCTTCAGGACCGACTAAAACGCAGATATCTTCCTTCTCCGCATTTCTATACGCTTTCTCCCTGTCCTGATGTTCGTAAAATACAACCTTATTTTCAAAGATTGCAGTCATTTTCAGCATTTCGTCGAAAGTTACCGATTCCCTCACGGGCGGCAGATAACACCTCTGCGACTGTCCCATCGCGTGTACTGCAATCTTTCTTAACCTCTCTGTTTTGTTTCCGGTGTATGCTTTTGGAACCGTGTGTTTTGTGATTACAGGTATTATCTCGCTCACTCCCAGCTCGACGGTTTTTTCAACGAGAAACTCAAACCTGTCCTGATTCCTTAACGGCGCAGCAAAAAGCCGCACGTTAATACCGGGTTCAAACAGATTGTATTTCTTTTCAAGAATCCGGCAAACAACCGAATCTTTAGTGATTTCTACAATCTTTGACGTAAAAATGTTCCTGTTTCCATCGGTTATTTCGAGAATATCGCCTGTTTTTTTTCTTAAAACGCGCGAAAGATGCTTCGAGTCCTGCCCTTTGACTGTCAATACTCCCGATTTTTCGTCAATATTCTCTTTATTTGTGTAATAATATTCCATTTTTCAGAATGATGCGTCCAGTGCAAAAACTATCTGGCCTTTAAATTTGTCATTAACTTTTCTGAAAGCAATATCAGTCCTGTAAACAAAATCAAAAGGCAGTATGAAATTAAGTCCGAATCCGTATCCGTTCCTGAACTGCGTATTAAATAATCGCTCGTTCCTGCCCCAGACTCCTCCTGCGTCGATAAAAACCGTAGCGTACATACCGTATCTGTAAGAAAGCATTTTCAGTCCCGGTATCCGCCTTAGAAGGATATGGTCCTTTCCTTTTACATAAAATGGTTTAATAACGGGTACCCTAAGCTCAAGTGAGCCCATAAGCTTGTCTTCACCCTCGAAAACGTATCTGTCCCAGCCTCTTATTAGGTCATTGTAGCCAAAACTTTCCTTCAAATATACGGGAAGTTCGCCTCCCCCGAATGTTATCACGCTGCTGTAACGGGCTGCCAGAACGAGTGCATAATTACTCGTGAGTTTTATGGGTATATACCTCCTCAAGTCTGTTTTAAACTTGTTCAGGTCGAACGAACTACTGAATATACCCATTCTCGACAATTGCAGTTCGTAATACGAACCGTAAGTCGCAAATTTCGCATAATCCCTCGTGTCGTACTTCAGATCAACGGCAGTGGTTATATATCTGTCAGTCCCGTCAGTATTTACGGTTCTGCCTTTCTCATACAATGAAGTAAAATAAGAATTATAAGCTAATATTCCGGAAATTGACAGATTTTCTCCCAGATATTTGCCGATTCGAAGATCAGCCTGAAAATTATCGAGTATAAATGAAGGTATATCGTCTTTCCTGAACACATTACCAATCGAATCCGATGTACCTGTATTTCTTGGATAAGAACGAGAGTATTTTACCCCAAAATCGTAAAAAAGATGATGTTTTCCAAATATCCAGGGGTTCGAAAATCCTGCTGCAATAAACGGTTCATATCCGATTCCGAAACTCAGATTTATCGTTTCATTTTTTCCCCGGAAATTACGCCATTGAAAATTTATTCCGCCCCAAAGTTTTTTAAAGGAACCTTCTTTTATACCACCCTGCGGAATAGGCAAAAAATAGAACATTTCCTCAAGTTCCAGGACTAAATTCAGGTTTTTTCCTGTGAGAGGCGCAGGAACGACATCAATTCGATTGAACAATCCTAGATTATATAATCTTTTAACGTCGGTCTCCAGGTCCCGAAGACTGAGTTTTTCACCCTCCTTCGTTTTCATCTCCCTTAAGATTACGTCATCCTTTGTAATATTGTTGCCTACTAGAATAATTCTGTTCACTGTAAATTCTTCAATCATTTTTATATAAGAAGAATCTACTTTAAGTGTATCATTTAATGCATATATTTTAAAAGATATTACATTAAAAATACTAAATATGATTATAGCATATTTGAATTTCATTATTTCACCAGGCTTCTCAAATCGTTTATTCGTCTCAGCATTCCTGTTCCGGTCTTATCGTTCGGTCTGAGATCAAGTGCTCTTTTCACATATTCTTCAGCAGTGTCAAGACGGTTGAAATTCATAAGGTAACTGGCCCGGTTAAGAAACATCATATAATAGGCATTCATAACAAATGTGTGATAATAATCGGTTTTTGCCGTTTTTGTAAACTTTATATCCGGTTCCTTATATGTCGAGTCAAAATAAACCGATTTTGTCATTCTGAAGAGAAGTCCTTCCGGAACGCGCCTGTATTCCAGTCCGAATCTTTCCTGTTTCGCCTCGTCGATTTCAAAAGTCGTGTAAATGCTATGGTCGTCCGCGTTATTGTTCACTATGCTGTTCAGAAGCAATGCGAAACTGTTCTGTATTTTAATAAGGTCCTGTTTATCCATTTCAGTCGTAGGTTTCGTGTATCTGTCGGTTTCGTGCTCAAATTTAACGAGTTCGGCATTATAAGCTTCGAATTCCGGCCTGCTTCGTTCATATATGAACGGATAATGCACTTTTATATGCCTTATATACCAGGTGCGCCGCATAAGCTCCTTATCAAGCACCGCTACGTCCGTGCGGTAATTCTTTACGATCTGATAGTAGAACGACGCCGAAACCCAGAAATCCCATTGTGTGGAAAAAACAATCGAATTCGGCCTGGCTGAGCTGAATACGTTTTCTGTATATTCCTTCACAAAAACACTCTTGCTTTCGTTGTTCTCGCTGTAATTCGCATACACACAGAGAGAAGGAAATATCAGCGCGGCAATGACTATTACCCCAAGATTCAGCTTAAGTTTTTCTATAAGGAATAACAGACCAAGAGCGAACCAGATCGCTGTAATAATATATGACAGAAGGAAATACGTGTCTATATCGTGAATATCATAATTTATTGCATAAAGTATATTGAAGACGAACAGAAGAAGGGAAAATATGAAAAACCTTCTCTGCTTTATGAACGAATATATCATTCCCAGAAAAGCTACAACGAGAGGCAGATAGTAAAATTCTTTCGGGTAAGCCGATAAATAATACGAGAACTGCTTTGAAGCCGCTTCAGTCGACGAAAACATCCATACGCTGAACTGTTTTCCTGAAATATGCCTGTAGAAATTAAACAGGTTCGCCGGATAGTCCCAGCTTACAGAGTGATTATCAGCCCTGATGAAGAAGTAAGTATAAACGCTGAAAGCAAGTATGAAGGGCACAGCCATGTACACGATCTTTATCAGCGAATGCTTTCTAAGTCCGTTAACCGCGAAATAGAGGTAAATGAAACCTACGCTGAGGAAAATCGTCGTCAGATGGTTAGAAAAACTCAGCCCGAGCATAAATGCGAACATGAACCAGTATCTCAGGTCGTCCGAACCTTCGCTTTTCAGATATCCGTCCGATGCTTTCAGGAACACGAGCATCACGGATATCACCATCACTGCATGAAGCGAATATACTTCGAGCGAATTAGCTATGTTCCAGAACGTGTTAGAGAATGCAAGCACAAGAGAGGCCGAAAGAGAGACTAAATTAATGACAGCTTCATTTCCGCCGTACTTCAGGAAAATATTATCGGCATTACCGTTCTTCGCGATATTCATTTCGGATATTATGAATCTTATCAGGTAGAAGAAAAGGAAAATCGCACCTGCCGAAAAAAACGCGCACATGAGGTTAAGCCTGTATATATCCTCCCCTATCGGGAGCATAGAAAAGATCCTGCCGATTATTGTGAACAGCGGATATCCCGTCGGATGGGCTATTCCGAGCTTAATACATGCGGTAGCGAGTTCTCCCGTATCGATAAAGAACAGGCCCGGCGCAAGTGTCGTAAGATAGACAGAGAACGGTATCAGGAATGCCAATACCGGAAACAATACTTTGCTTTTTAGAATATTCAATTGATGTGATTTAATTTATGTTCGACATAAATGCACTTGTTTTCTACATATATGAACCCGTTATCCTCCGCGAGCTTTTTTGCGGCGCTGTTAATCACCCCCAGCTGCGCCCAGATTACTTCGGGTTTATCCTTCATTTCAAGGACTTCCCTGACGATTTCTTCGACCGCGTCGGATTTCCTGAAAATATTTATAATGTTGACTTTATAAGGTATATCGCTGAGTCTGGAAAAACACTCGATTCCGTCAATAGTTTTTCCGGCTAATTTCGGATTTACGCCTGCGACTTTATATCCGTGCGTGTTCATAAAACCGGATATGCCGTGCGCATCCCTATCAGGATTATCCGAATATCCCACGACAGCGATAATCTTGTATTTTTCAAGTATTTCTTTAGTTTCCATACCGCAATTTATTAATTGTGCAGATTGAATAAAAGATATTTTGCTTTATAAAAAAAGGCGCCGTGATTTTTCACTGCGCCCTTTTGAAAATAATATTTCCGTCACTCGTTGTTAAATTTCCTGAAAGAAGGTATTATCCTCTGCCTTCCGTTAGTTGCAGGAACTGCAGGTGTTTTTCTGATATCTATCTTAGTCGGACCCGTGTTTGTGTTTTCCTCGCCTGCAAGCGCGCTTGAAGCGCTGTTCCACCATTCGGTCACCATCTTCAGAGTTTTTTCTATCCAGCCCATCTGTCCTTTCTTATTAAGAGGATTCGTTGCAACTCTTAAGCCTTCCATCGTATGGTAATCCGCCCAGTATTCGTCCTGCTTATCCTTAAGCGGCTGCATTTTCTTTTCCTTCATGTAATCGTCGTAATTCTTAAGGGAATTTTTCCCGTTCTGGAGCCTGAATGTGTAATCGCCGTAAGCCGGATCGTCATTCGCTTCCGCGTCTTTGAATCCCTGACCTGTTTTCTTTATCTTCTCGCCTTTATCCTTTACTATCCATCCTGAATTTTCCAGAACATATTCCTCACCTGCATTCGGACCTTTGAGTTTTATGGATTTAATCCTCCAAATCGGATAGTCGCCGTTGCTGCCGAACGAAATAACATCCCTGCCCGGCTCGTCGTCATAAAGAACCTCTATGCTGTATCCGTTTTTTTCGAATGAAGTGATCCTGTTCTTTGCGTCGCGTGTGGAATTTATTTTCTCGGGTCTGTATACTTCGAATATAGTCTTGGGATAACTTTCAGGCATGCCCCTGCCGTAGAAACCGTCTCCCAGGTATGCCCATAAACCTTTCTGAACATATTTTGAGAACGGGTCTTCCGGAAGCACGCCGTTAACCATTGCCATTGATTCTATCTCGTTGTAAGTAACATTCGGGTTAGTAAGTCTCGAGCGGAAGTCCTTGTAGAACTGCGCGACTTTCTTCACGTCGTCGGGCATCACATCAAGAGGAACGTTCATGAGGTCCAGGCTAAGGTCAGTGATCTCCGCGCCGGTAAGCAGCGGCCTTACCCTGTTCTGGAAAGATATATCGTAATCCGTGAATTTCGTTCCGTAAATAATTCCCCACAGAAGCACCTGAATGTCATGCTGCTCTATCGCCGGATATTCCGATGAACGGGCGACTATGTTGTATACAAGGTCGGCCCGCTTGCCCTTAAGAGGTGCGAGCAGATATCCGTCGCCCTTCGACGGACCGTAGGTGCCCGCTTTCAGACAGTATGACTGGACAATGAATTTATAATAACCCGGTTCCAGATTGAAATCGTACGCGGCCGGTTCGACGGGTTCATAATACTCGTCGAGGTTCTTCAGCCAGAAAGCAACCGGAAGAGCGTCATCTATGGATGTGGTTACGTTTTTTTCCTCCAGAAGCTCTACTTTAGTTACTTTATCGGTGGCCTTTTTCAGTATATCCCCGAACTGGGCGTAAGCGCCGCTCGTAAGGAGCAAAGCCAGAACGATAAAAACAGTTTTTTTCATTTCATTCTCCCTGTTATTTACTTTGTAAACTGGAATGTTTCCACGGACTGCTGTATCAGGTTTTCCTCCTCTTTCTGGTTTTCCCTTACCATTCCCTGAATTACGTACAGCACTCCTTTTTTAATAAGATAATAATGTATAATCAGAAATACATCGCCCTTGCCGGTAGCAGACTGCACCCATCTGTATTTGACATAAAACACGGGGTTTCCGTCTATATTCATTTTCTTCTTGCTCACTATCGAAATGTTCGAAAGCTTCGAGTTCATAGCTTCAAGAAGCATGTCAGGATCAAGCTCGTAAGCCGACATATCCGCGTACTCGTTGCTCTTGATCGCCTCTATGTAGATGCTTGAACCCTTCGGGCTGTTTGCCTGAACAGGAAATGTGTTCCTGTCAAACTGCCAGCCTCCCGGAAAACTCATTACGAATGAAAAAATTTCATTTCTGTAAAATTCCTTGGCTGAACTCTCTGTAAACTGAAACGTAAAAATATAACCTGTCAGTTCCGAAAAGAATTTGTCGTAATTTTCCTTATTCGCTTTTATCTTTATTATTATAAGTTTTTCATTCCTGATTATTATCAGCTGGGATATGAATCCCTCTTCTTCTTCGGATTTATACGAGACCTTCATGTACAAAGCCGGTTCGCCGCCGAGGTCCGTATAATCGTTCTCAAGAAGCTCTACGTTCTTGTAATGGAATTTAAGCGAAGGCATGAATGTGCCGACTATCAGCTGGCTTGCGTTAACTCCCTTGTACGTAGGGTCTTTGCCCGCGGCAATAACAAGTTCCGAACCCTCCTTGTTGGAGGCTATCACTGTATCAGGACTGCTTTCAGACGGATACTGCTTAATATCCATCGCCTTGGGAAGATTAATGCTGTAATTGTATTTTGGATTTTTGTAGGAAACTGCAAACTGCGAATATGCAGCCGTGATGAATCCTAAACAAATAAACAGAACTATAGAAATTCTTTTGACCATATTATTTGATTAATGCCATTTTGATTACTTCCTTATGCTGACCTGCTGCGATAACAGCATAGTAAATACCGCTGCCGAGCTTCGAACCGTTGAACATCGTTTCGTAACTTCCGGCGTTTAAACTTTCGTTTACAAGTGTTTCGACAAGCGCGCCTGCAGAATTGTATACATCCAGCCTCACTATTCCCGCCGACTTTACATCGAATTTTATCCTTGTGAGAGGGTTGAACGGATTCGGGTAATTCTGGTATATCTTATATTCGGACGGTATTGTTCCTGTTAAGTTAATGACTCCGTTCGGCGTGAAGTTAGTATCTACGTATATATTGAATACGTTTCCGCCGTACCCCATCATTCTTGCGTGCACTGCTTTTCCAGCGGTTACTACAGTCGTGCCGTCGTCCGATATGCTGCATGCGTTCGGAGAACCGGGGGCTTTTGTAGTGAATACCGGTACGCCGTTACCAGGATTTCCCTGAAATACGAATATGTTATCCTTGGAATAATCCGTAGGACCCCAGGAAACTGCAACAAGAACTTTTCCGTTCTTCGAGAAATTTATTGCTGATATTTCATCATAAGTGTTCTGATATGACCACAGAGGTGTACTGCCGCTCGATACCCTGAAGAACGTGACCTTGCCGTCGTATGTGCTCGAAGTAAGAAAATTAAGAGTTCCTGCCGCTACATAAACACCGTCATTTGAAATATCGACGCAGTTCATCCAGTTATAATATGTTCCTGTCGGTTCCTGGTATGACCATAACGTTGTGTATGCTGAACCGTTCCACTGAAGGACTGTAAGCACGCCGTGATAGTTCATAAGGGCTATAATGTTTCCGTTGCCGCTTATTCCCTGCGCATTCTGTGTACCGTAGGAAATAGTGCCTGAATATCTTACGACGCCGGTGTATACGTTTATCACCTTGTACGCCGAATATGTATTTACCATCACAAGAGAATCGTTTCCTGAAATGCGCAATCCGTAAACCTGACCGCCGGGAATGTATAACCGCCAGTTGTATGTGCTCGAACCCCGCGGGAAACAGAGAATCTTGCTCGAGTCGTTTCTGCTTGCCGATGCTATTATCAAAGAACCGTCAGACGTTACGGCAAGCGGCCCCGCCGTTCCCGTATCGCCCGTCGTTGTCAGATCGTAATCCACTAAC
>CAIKZJ010000356.1 GCA_903831845.1 uncultured Ignavibacteriota bacterium | reverse complement strand
GGTAGAGCACTTCCTTGGTAAGGAAGAGGTCACCGGTTCAATCCCGGTCATCAGCTCGACTTGAGGATTCCGCTTACGCCGACAAGCAATTCCGTTTAAGTTCTTTAAAAAAAGATTTTACGAGTGTAGCTCAATTGGTAGAGTAGCGGTCTCCAAAACCGTCGGTTGGGGGTTCGAGTCCCTCCACTCGTGCACGTAATTAATAATAAACATGAGAGATAAAATACTTGGTTTCTTCACGGACATTTACAAAGAAATGAAAAAAGTCACGTGGCCGAAAAAGGAAGAAATGAGAGATTACACAAAGGTCGTCGTGGTAACGATGCTGATCTTTGCTGTATTCGTGTACATTGTTGACAAGGGCATCAGCGAAATTCTGAAAGTATTATTCTAAGCAAAAAGAATTGATGGACGAAGAAAAAAATATCGAAAACACGGAAGAGGTTCAGGACGAGTCCGTAAATCTTCCCGAGGAGACGGCGGCGCCGGAAGTTCCCGAAGTCCAGGAGGCGGCGGAAACAGCTGACGATGCCGAGGCATCTTCGGACGTGTTCAAGTGGTTCGCGGTCAGGATAGTCGCGGGTCACGAGAACAAGGTGAAGACGTACCTTGACGCGCAGATAAAGGACGAGCATCTTGAGCACAGGATCAGAAACGTTATGATTCCGATGGAGAAGGTATTCGAGGTTAAGAACGGCAAGAAGAAAGTCAAGTACAAAAACTTTTTCCCTGGTTACATATTAATAGAGGCCGACCTTGACGACAACGTAAAGAGGTTCCTTGCGAAGGTGCCCAGCATAATGGGAGTTGTCGGTTCGAAGAACATAAAGGGGCAGAAGCTGGAGCCTATCCCGCTGCGCGAGACGGAGATTAAGCGCATCAAGGCGATACTTAACGAGGAGAGCCAGACAGAGAAGATAGACCTGAAGTTAAACACCGGCGATCCCGTAAAGGTAACGAGCGGTCCATTCAACAATTTCAACGGAACTATTCTCGAGATAAACACGGAAAAGATGAAGGTCAAGGTAATGGTGAGTATTTTCGGCAGGAAGACTCCCATCGAGCTTGAATTCACACAAATAGAAAAGCACAAATAAAACATCAATAAATATATATCATGGCCAAAAAAGTAGTTGGATTTATAAAGTTACAAATTCCCGCGGGACAGGCAACGATGGCGCCTCCCGTAGGTCCCGCTCTCGGGCAGAGGGGCGTGAACGGCATGGAATTCTGCAAGCAGTTCAACGCAAGGACGCAGGACAAGAAAGGTCTCATAATACCGGTAGTAATCACAGTATATTCGGACAAGTCATTCACGTTCGTAACCAAGACGCCTCCGGCGGCAGTATTGCTGCTTAAGGCATCGGGACTTGAAAAGGGTTCGGGCGTGCCGCACAAGACTAAGGTTGGCAAGGTAACGGTAAAGCAGGTCAAGGAAATAGCAGAGATGAAGATGGTAGATCTTAATGCGAGGGACATTGATCACGCGATGAGCATGATCAAGGGAACCGCCAGAAGCATGGGAATAACCGTAGAATAATTAATTATTAGTTTTATAAATTATGAAGTTGACAAAAAAACAGAAAGCAATAAACAAGGATTTTGATCCGAAGAAGGAATACAAGATTGCGGAAGCAGTAACGGTGCTCAAGAAATTCGCGAAGGCGAAATTCGACGAGTCGGTAGACATAGCGATAAATCTCGGAGTGGATCCGAAGCACGCTGACCAGGTAGTGCGCGGCACTGTATCGCTGCCGAACGGCACGGGAAAGACCGTGAGGGTTCTGGTAATAGCGAAGCCTGAGAAGCAGGACGAAGCGAAGGAAGCCGGCGCGGATCACGTTGGTTTTGAAGATTATCTCAAGAAGATACAGGAAGGGTGGACTGACATAGACGTAATAATAGCCACGCCCGATTCGATGAGCGAACTCGGAAAGCTCGGAAAGGTTCTGGGGCCGAGAGGTCTTATGCCGAACCCGAAGAGCGGAACCGTGACGATGAACGTTGGACAGGCAGTAAAGGAAGTCAAGGCCGGAAAGATAGATTTCAGGGTTGACAAGAACGGAACAGTTCATTCAGCGGTAGGAAAGGCCTCGTTCGACGAGCAGAAATTAGTCGAGAACATATCGACTTTCATAAACATGATTATCAAGCTGAAACCGGCTGCGGCGAAGGGAACGTACATAAAGGGAATCACGGTCTCGAGCACGATGGGCCCGGGAGTAAAGATTGACAAATCGCTGAGCGATTTAAAGCCGGCGGCATAAAAAAGTTTACGCACTCATAACATATAATCCGTCCGGGATTGTGATAACCGGGTGGAAGCTTCAAATGTTTAATAACTATTAACAAACGGCATGGAGAAAATTAAAAAGAACGAGATAATTGATGAGATCAGGGAAAAGATGAACAATGCACCGGCACTCTATTTAATAGATTTCGCCGGTATGACCGTTGCAGAGGTGGACAATCTCCGCAGCGAGTTTTACAAAGCAAACATTAAGTACAAGGTTGTAAAGAACACTTTCGCTCTCCGCGCGATGAGGGAAAGCGATTCATACAGCCAGTTCGTTAATGACCTTGAGGTACATTTCAAGGGCAACACCGGAATCGTGTTTTCGGACACTGACGTGGTAGCGCCTGCGAAGATTTTGAAGAAACTTACCGAGAAGAGCGAAAAGCCGAAGTTCAAAGCGGCGATAGTCGACAAGGTATATTTCGGATCCGACAAGATGCAGCAGCTTGCTTCGCTGCTCTCGAAGGAAGAAATCATCGCGGGAATACTTTCGAGTCTGGATTCACCGGTATCGGGTATTGTCGGTGCAATAAATGCGGTCATCAGAGATCTCGCAAGCGTTATCGAAGAAGCGGCAAAGAAGAAAGCCGCGTAGTAATTTTTTAACAATTTGAATTAAAAATTAAAACCAAAGGAAACATACAATGTCAGTAGTAGAAGAATTATTAGAAAAAATATCAAATCTTACCTTAGCAGAAGCATCTGAATTAAAGAAAGCACTTGAAGACAAGTTCGGAGTAACAGCGGCGGCACCCGTCATGATGGCAGGACCTGCGGCAGGCGCGGCCCCGGCGGCACAGGAAGAGGAAAAGACCGAATTCACGGTATTCCTTGCCGACATCGGTCCCGAAAAAATCAAAGTCATCAAAGCGGTAAAGAACGCTACAGGACTCGGATTAACGGAAGCGAAAGCTCTCGTTGAAAGCGCACCGAAAGCTGTGAAAGAAAATATGCCTAAAGCCGACGCGGAAAAATTAAAAGCGGAACTCGAAGCAGCAGGCGCAAAAGTTGAAATCAAATAATAATTCGCAGAAAAAACAATTTAATATCTGAGGTTTAGGTTTAGGGATGAATTTCATTCATCCTTAAACCTTATTCCTTGGATTTTGTTTAATAATATATAACTAAACTCAATAATAAATGGAATTAAAAGGTGTTTTAGCCGGTTTAAAACCCCTCAACAACAAGAACAACAGGTTAACTTTTTCCAAGTCCGATATTCACAAAGAACCTCCCGATTTATTAAACGTGCAGCTGCAGTCATACAAGGATTTTCTGCAGGAGGACGTTCCTATAAGCAAGAGGAAGCCGATCGGACTTCAGAAAGTTTTTGAGGACAATTTCCCTATCACTGATTCGAGGGAAACAGCTTTACTTGAGTTCATAGAGTATTTTATCGAGAAACCTCCGTATTCAATCATTGAATGCCAGGAACAGGGACTTACGTACTCGGTTCCGGTAAAGGTTAAACTAAGATTATCTACGAAACCAAATTCGGCTGCAAAAGAGTACAATTATGTTCTTGAGCAGGATGTTTATCTGGGGCAGCTGCCGTACATGACACCAAGGGGCAGTTTCATTATAAACGGAGCCGAGAGGGTAATAGTAAGCCAGCTTCACAGGTCGCCGGGCGTAGTATTCAGCGAATCGACGCACGCGAACGGCACGGAGCTGTTTTCGGCAAGAGTAATTCCATACAAGGGTTCGTGGGTAGAATTCACGACCGACATCAACGACCTGCTTTACGCGTACGTGGACAGGAAGAAGAAATTCTACTTCTCCACTCTGCTCAGGGCGCTTTCAATAAACGAAAAGTTCAAAATGCTCGAACTATTCGGTCTTGCCGACAAGGCGGACATCAACGGCCACAATTACCTTGATTATACCGGACGCACGGTGATTGAGAACGTCGTTGACAAGAACACCGGGGAAGAGCTCGGAATAGATGCGGGCACTGTGCTTACCGAAGAGAACCTGCTTAACATAGTAAACGCAAAGATAAAGACGCTCGCGCTGCTTAAGGACGACCCTTCAGACGGCGAGATGATAATATTCAACACAATAATAGAAGACGAAGAAGAAGAGCTGGCTGAAAAGCCTGCAGAGGCGGCATTAAAGGACAAGAAAGCCGCGGCTCTCCTTACCGACGCCGAAGGCGAGAGCGCAAGGAGCTACATCGAGAAGCAGTTCTTCAATCCCAAGAAATACGATTTAGGCGAAGTAGGCCGTTACAAGATAAACAGAAAGTTAAATTTAAACATAGACAGCACGACTACGATCCTCACTCTTGAGGACATAGTCGAGATTATTTCATACATAAGGGATCTGGTCGACAGGCAGAAGGAAGTTGACGACATAGACCATCTTGGAAACAGAAGGGTAAGGACAGTGAACGAACAGCTTTCGCAGCAGTTCGGACTCGGTCTTTCGAGGATGATAAGGACAATCAGGGAAAAGATGAGCATACACGACGAAGAGAATCTGACTCCGTTAAGGCTTGTAAGTTCGAGGCCTATAACGAGCGCACTTTCGTCTTTCTTCGGAACGAGCCAGTTGTCGCAGTTCATGGACCAGACGAACCCGCTTTCGGAAATGACTCACAAGAGAAGAATCAGCGCGCTCGGACCGGGCGGTCTTTCGAGAGAGAGAGCCGGTTTCGAGGTTCGTGACGTTCACTACACGCATTACGGCAGGCTTTGTCCTATCGAGACGCCTGAAGGTCCGAACATCGGTCTTATTTCTTCGCTCTGCATTCATTCAAGAGTAAACGATCTCGGATTCATAGAGACGCCTTACAGGAAAGTTATAAAAGGCAGGGTAACGGACGAAATAGAATACGTATCAGCTGACAAGGAAGATGAATTCAAGATCGCGCAGGCGAACGAGCTTCTTGACGGCAAGGGATATTTCGCGAACAAGAGGGTCAAGGCGAGATACAAAGGCGATTTCCCGCTTGAAGAAGCGGAGAGCATCGATTACATGGACGTCGCGACGAACCAGATAGTAAGCGCGGCGGCGGCTTTGATTCCGTTCCTCGAGCACGATGACGCGAACAGAGCGCTCATGGGCAGCAACATGCAGCGCCAGGCGGTGCCTCTTCTTAAACCCGAAGCTCCGATAGTCGGAACGGGATTCGAAGAAATAGTAGCGAGGGATTCGCGTTCGATGATAGTGGCGGAAGCCGACGGTGTCGTCGATTACGTTTCGGCCGACAAGATTATAGTTAAGTACAACATAAGAGAAGATTCAGAAGAAAGTCTTCTTAGTTTTGAAGACAAGAGAACTGTCGAGTACAAGCTCGTCAAGTTCTTAAGGACGAACCAGGACACGGCGATTAACCAGAATCCTATCGTCAGAGAAGGACAGAGAATAAAGAAAGGCGACATACTCGCGGACGGTTCCTCGACGCAGAACGGCGAACTCGCGCTCGGAAGAAACATTCTTGTAGCGTTCATGCCGTGGAGAGGATACAACTTCGAGGACGCCATAGTAATAAGCGAAAAAGTAGTATCAAAGGACATTTACACATCGATACACATCGAAGAATTCAGTCTTGAGGTCAGGGACACGAAGCGCGGCGAAGAGGAATTAACAAAGGAAATTCCGAACGTCAGCGAAGAAGCGACAAAGGACCTTGACGAGAACGGTATAATAAGGATAGGCGCGGAAGTAAAGGAAGGCGACATATTAATAGGAAAGGTAACACCGAAGGGCGAAACCGAGCCGACACCGGAAGAAAAGCTCCTGAGAGCTATATTCGGCGACAAGGCAGGCGACGTGAAAGACGCATCGCTGAAAGCGCCCCCGGGACTTAAGGGCGTTGTAATCAACAGAAAGCTGTTCTCCAGGAAATCCAAGGATTCGGAAGGCAAGCGCGAAGAGAAGAAGAAGATTGACAGGTACGAGAACGACAGGAAGAAAGAGATTAAGGAGCTCAACCTTAAGCTCGCCGAGAAGCTTGGAATACTTCTTGAGGGAAAAGAATCGGAAGGAATCAGGGACAACAAGGGCAATCTGCTGATAAAGAGAAACGTTGTTTTCAAACGCGAGACTTTTGTCAACCTACTGAACAACAACACCGTCGATTTCCGCGAGCTCGATACGGAAGCCGACTGGTCGAACAGCAAGAAAGCGAATTCACTGATAATCGATATATTCAAGAATTACAACTACAAGTATATCGAGATTGAGGAAAAGTACAAGAGATTAAAAGTAAAAGTCACTCTTGGCGACGAGCTCCCGAACGGAGTTGTAAAGCTCGCGAAGGTATACGTCGCAAAGAAGCGCAAGCTTTCAGTGGGCGACAAGATGGCAGGACGCCACGGAAACAAGGGCGTCGTAGCGAAGATAGTTCCGCAGGAAGACATGCCGTTCATGCCGGACGGCAGGCCTGTTGACATAGTTCTTAATCCTCTCGGCGTGCCTTCGAGAATGAACCTCGGCCAGCTGTACGAAACAGCGCTCGGCTGGGTCGGTAAGGAATACGGCGTGAAGTTCGCTACTCCTATATTCGACGGCGCATCGGTTGAGGAAATCACGACATCGCTCGAACAGGCGGGACTTCCGAACAATTCGAGGACGGACCTGTATGACGGAATGACCGGCAACAAGTTCGACCAGCAGGTAACTATTGGATACATCTACATGCTGAAGCTTTCGCACCTTGTCGACGACAAGATTCACGCGCGTTCCATAGGACCTTACTCGCTGATAACGCAGCAGCCTCTCGGAGGAAAGGCGCAGTTCGGCGGACAGAGGTTCGGAGAGATGGAGTGCTGGGCATTGCAGGGGTACGGCGCATCGCACATACTCAGGGAAATGCTCACGGTCAAGAGCGACGACGTTATCGGCCGCAGCAAGGTATACGAGTCGATAATCAAGGGCGAGAACCTGCCGGAGCCGAACATACCCGAAGCGTTCAACGTTATAATGAAGGAACTTCAGGGACTCGGTCTGGACATCAACATAGATTAAAAATAAAAAAGAAAAATAATATTATAAATAAATATGCCAACTAAAATCGAACAAAAGAAAAAACGTTTTTCGAAGATAACCATAAATCTTTCTTCGACGGATGTTATTATTTCGAATTCGTACGGCGAAGTTACAAAACCCGAAACCATCAACTACAGGACGTTCAAGCCGGACAAGGACGGTTTGTTCTGCGAGAAGATTTTCGGACCCGTTAAAGACTGGGAATGCCACTGCGGAAAATACAGAGGCATCAGGTACAAGGGTATTGTCTGCGACAGGTGCGGAGTCGAGATTAACATGAAGAGCGTAAGACGCGAGAGGATGGGTCACATCGCTCTCTGCGTTCCTGTTGTTCACATATGGTATTTCAGGTCACTGCCTTCAAAGATAGGATACGTTCTCGGACTGTCCTCGAAGGACCTCGAAAAAATTATATACTACGAATCATACGTAGTAATAAACCCGGGCACGACGAAGTACAAGAAGCTCGACCTCATTACGGAGGAAGAGTATCTTGACGCGGCGAGCAAGATGTCGGATTCAGACCAGTTTCTCGATGACGACGACCCGAAGAAATTCTTCGTAGGTCAGGGCGGCACGGCGATTAAGGAGCTTCTGAAGAGAGTCGAGATCCTTCCGGAGATAGCGCGGTTAAGAGCCGAGCTTCAGGATGAGCCTTCGGCGATAAAGAAAGCCGAAAACATAAAGAGGTTAAGGGTTCTCGAATCGTTCAAGATAAAGATCGACGGAAAGCCGAACCGTCCCGAGTGGATGGTGCTCGACGTGATTCCGGTCATTCCGCCGGAATTAAGACCCCTCGTTCCTCTCGAAGGCGGAAGGTTCGCGACGAGCGACCTCAACGACCTTTACAGAAGGGTTATAATAAGAAATAACAGATTAAAAAGATTAATAGATATTAAAGCGCCTGAAGTAATCTTAAGAAACGAAAAGAGAATGCTTCAGGAAGCGGTTGACGCGCTTCTCGATAACTCAAGAAGAGTGACTGCTGTAAGGTCGGAAAACAGGGCACTCAAGTCGCTGTCCGACATACTCAAAGGAAAGCAGGGAAGGTTCCGTCAGAATCTTCTCGGTAAGAGAGTCGACTATTCCGGAAGATCGGTAATCGTAGTAGGTCCCGAACTTCAGCTTCATCAGTGCGGTATTCCGAAGGACATGGCTCTTGAGCTTTTCAAGCCGTTCGTAATAAGAAGGCTTATAGACAGGGATTACGTAAAGACAGTGAAGAGCGCGAAGAAGCTCATCGACAAGAGAACTCCCGAGGTATGGGACATTCTCGAAAACGTTATTGACGGACATCCCGTAATGCTTAACCGCGCGCCTACGCTTCACAGGCTCAGCATACAGGCGTTCCAGCCGGTGCTGATAGAAGGCAAGGCGATAACGCTGCATCCGTTCGTATGTACGGCGTTCAACGCCGACTTCGACGGCGACCAGATGGCGGTGCACGTGCCGCTTTCATACGACGCGCAGCTTGAAGCGACAATATTAATGCTTTCGACGCACAACATTCTTTCGCCGCAGAACGGCAATCCGATCATCGTTCCGAACCAGGAACTCGTTCTCGGATGCTACTATCTGACGAAGGACCTCAAGGGCGACACGGGAGAAGGCAAGATGTTCTCCTCGCCTGCGGAAGTTCTTATGGCGTTGAACAACAAGGCGCTCGGAATTCATGCGAGAATAAAAGTCAGGATTAACGGAAAGATTTACGAAACTACCGCGGGAAGGGTAATCTTCAACCGAGTGGTTCCGGAAGGCATTCCGTTCATAAACGAATTATTAAGAAAGAAAAAAATCGTTTCGATCATCGGAATGATTTACAGGAAGGTCGGAAACCAGAAGACGGCAATCTTCCTCGACAAGTTAAAAGAACTCGGATTCAAATACGCTACAGAAGGCGGACTTTCGGTAAACATAGACGACATCGAAGTACCGGGCACGAAGAAGAAAATCATAGACGACGCATATCACAGAGTGGAATCGATCGAGAAGCAGAAAGCGCGCGGCGTAATTTCCGAGAACGAAAGATACAACAAGGTCATCGACATCTGGACGCACGTCCGCGACCAGGTAAAGAACGACCTGATGGACAATTTAAGACGTTCGAAGGCGGGATTCAACTCGCTTCACATGATGATAGACTCGGGCGCGAGAGGTTCTGCCGAGCAGGTCAGCCAGCTGGCGGGCATGAGAGGTCTCATGCAGAAACCGCAGAAGTCGCTGACAGGCCAGGCGGGAGAAATCATCGAGAACCCGATCATCGCGAACTTCAAGGAAGGTCTGTCTATTCTTGAGTACTTCATTTCGACGCACGGCGCGAGAAAAGGTCTTGCTGACACGGCTTTAAAGACGGCGGACGCGGGTTATCTTACAAGAAGGCTCGTTGACGTAGCGCAGGACGTAATCATTTCGGAAAGAGACTGCGGAACAATCAGAGGCGTCTACACAGAAGCATTGAAGGAAGGCGAAGACGTGAAGGAAACGCTTGCCGAAAGAATTCTCGGAAGAGTGGTAATTCACGATATAGTAGATCCGGTGACGAAGAAAGTTCTCGTGAAAGCGGGACATGAGATAGACGAAGACAAGGCGCAGGCGATTTCGGATTCGCCCATAACGGGAGTTGAAATCCGTTCGGTGCTCACATGCGAAAGCAAGAGGGGCGTATGCGCGAAGTGTTACGGACGCGACCTTTCGACAGGCAAACTGGTGAACACGGGCGAGGCGGTCGGAATCATCGCTGCGCAGTCAATCGGCGAGCCGGGAACGCAGCTTACATTAAGAACGTTCCACATCGGCGGTACGGCCAGCAAAATCGTAACGCAGTCGGAAATACTCACCAAGTTCGAAGGTAAAGCTAAGTTTGAAAACATAAAGATAGTTGAATACAAGGGAGCGACAGAGACATCGTTCATATCGCTTTCAAGAAACGGCGCGATTAACATTGTAGACGAAAAGAACAATCCTCTCACGAAATATCTCGTTCCTTACGGTTCGAAACTGAAAGTAAAGAACAACGAGAAAGTAGAGAAGAACCAGAAATTATACGAATGGGATCCGTACAACTCCGTAATCGTAGCGGAGCATAACGGTCTCATCAAGTACCATGACATGGAAGAGGGCAAGCAGTACGAACTTGTAAAAGACGAGCAGACAGGCCACTTCCAGAAGACAGTTATCGAAAGTAAGGACAAGACCAAGAGTCCGACGATACAGATTGTTACGCCGAAGGGCGGCAAGGTATCGAGTTCATACCTAATTCCCGCGAAGGCGAACCTTCTCGTCGACGACGGCGTCGAAGTGAAGGCGGGTATGATAATGGTGAAGATCCCGAGAGAATCCGGCAAGACGCGCGACATCACGGGCGGTCTGCCGAGAGTAACGGAACTCTTCGAAGCGAGAAGCCCGAACGATCCGGCGAAGATCGCGGAAATCGACGGTAAGGTTGAAGTCGGCAAGATCTCGAGAGGAAGCAGGGAATTATCTCTGAAGAGTCTCGACGGTTCGAAGTCAATCGATTACAGGATTCCAATCGGCAAGCACATACTTGTAAGGAGCGGCGACACGGTTCTTGCGGGCGAAGCCCTTACAGGCGGCGCATACGACCCGATCGACATTCTTAAGATCAAGGGTGTGTCCGAAGTTCAGGAATATCTCGTGAACGAAATTCAGGAAGTTTACAGAATCCAGGGCGTAAAGATAAACGACAAGCACATCGAGATCATCGTAAGGCAGATGCTTCAGAAGGTGAAAGTCACGAGCCCGGGCGACACGAGCTTCCTTGAAGGCGACATCATTCACAAGAACTACTTCTCGGAAGAGAACGAGAAGTTAAAAGGCAACGTGGTCGTGACCGATAAGGGCGACAGCGACGCGGTGATGGTCGGCGAACTGCTTCCGAAGAAGGCGGTGAAGGAAATGAACACGCTTCTGAAGAAGAAGAACAAGACCGGAATAAAAGTACGCGACGCGGTTCCCGCGACGGCAGACGCGGTATTGCTCGGCATAACGCAGACGTCACTCACGACGGACAGTTTCATCTCCGCGGCATCGTTCCAGGAAACCACGAGGGTTCTTACGGACGCTGCTATCAAGGGCAAGGTGGACTATCTGCTCGGACTGAAAGAAAACGTTATCATCGGACAGCTGATTCCGGCGGGTACGGGATTAAGGAAATACAGAGACCTTCTCGTATCGCACGTGGACAAGCATCTGATGGACGACGAACTGATGGAAGAAGAAGAGACGACGACTACGGTAAGCAAGGAATACGAAATTTCGTAAGAAATATTTATAGTATAATCAAAAGGCTGCTCAAGAGCAGCCTTTTTTTATTGTAAAATTCAAATTGCAAAATGCAAAATTACAGTTTAAAATTGAAAGTTGTTTTTTAGTGGCGTCAGGTGGAAACACCTGACACCACTAGAGAATTTCCCACCGAATGTACTTAACATGTACGGTAGAGAGACAACGAAATAAATGTGTCATTCCGCGCGCGAAAAAAACTTTGAAATTCTTAAAAATTCGTTTGACTTTAATATTAAATTATGTATTTTTGTAGTGGGACAAAGTGGGTGAATGTGGTAAAAATTCCCAAAAAACTACCATAAATAGCGAAAAAAATTGTTTCAGGGACATTCAATATCGAATTTAGACTCAAAATCGCGTATCGTCCTTCCGAGTAAATTCAGGAAAGTGATGAATCCGGAGGCGAACAACACGCTGGTTTTGACACGCGGTATGGATGAATGCATCATGGTCTACCCGCTTGACGAATGGGAAAGGGTAAAAAAAGGTCTCATGAACTACAACGTTTTCAACTCGCAGGAAAGATTTTTCATGCGGCAGTTTCTGATGTTCGTACACGAGTGCGAACTGGATTCCCATAACCGGTTTTTGCTTCCCTCCCATTTAATCGAATTCGCTCACGTTAAGAAAGAAGTCCTCATTCTCGGTATGCTTACCAAGATAGAAATCTGGGATCCTGCTATGAAGGAGAAATACGACAATCAGCATCCGGAAACATACGAGACGGTTGCACAGAACGTTACCGAGAGTATTTTTAACAAACTGGGAAATTAATTTAAAAAAATTTACGGCGTTTTAATTGGTTACCGAATATCATATTCCGGTTCTTTTAAATACAGCAGTTTCATTTTTAATCAATCCGGTAATCAAAGACCACGTCCTGGTGGACGGCACACTGGGCGGCGGGAGTTATACAAGGTTAATCTGCGAGAGCATTTCGGGCAATTCGAGAGTAATAGCGGTGGACAAGGACGAAAATGCAATCGCGCACACGACAAATAAATTGGGAGAATACAGGGACAAAATATTATTTACACAGGGAAACTTCGCGGATGTGAAGCGTATCGTGTCTGACGCGGGTTACGTTTCAATCACCGGAATCGTCCTCGATCTAGGTCTCTCCTCATACCAGCTCAACGAAGAAGACGGATTCAGCTTCATGAAGAACACTCCTCTCGACATGCGCGCAGACAAGACGGCCGCTCTCGACGCGAGGACTATTCTTAACGAATACAGAGAAAGCGAACTTACGGAAATTTTCGAAGAGTACGGTGAAGTATCAAGAGCGTCAAGACTTTCAAAAGCTATTGCAGACGCGAGAAGAAAGCAGTCAATCGAAACAACCGAAGATTTCATAAAGATAATCAAGAGGGAATACGGTTTTAAAGCGACGATGCCCGTCAAGTTCCTGTCGAAACTCTTTCAGGCATTGAGAATCGCGGTGAACGACGAACTGAACGATCTTAAGACGGTGCTTTCGGACACGCTTGAAATTTTAACCGAAGGCGGAAGAATAGTGGTGGTTTCTTATCATTCCCTTGAAGACAGGATAGTGAAAAACTTTTTCAGGGAGCACAGCGAAAAGACGGCGCAGGGAGGAAAGGCGCTGAAGATTCTCACGAAGAAGGTAATCGTTCCGGAATACAGCGAAGTCCGCTCGAATCCGAGGTCAAGGAGCGCGAAGTTAAGGGCGGCGGAGGCGGTGATAGCATGAGGAAGAGCGGGTCAATATCGATTTTCTGGGTAATAATTTTTTTCGTAATAATTTCTGCAATATCGGTATTTCTTATCAACAACATAATCACGGTGAACAAGCTTAACAGGGAGATAAGCGACCTTAAGGACAACCTTAACCGGGTGAATCAGGCAAACAACACATATAGGATAGAAATCGAGAAACTCAGTTCATACGACAGAATAAAAAAACTTGCCGAGGAGCGGCTGAACATGAAGGTAGTGGAAGGTTCAGTCAGGACAGGCAGCAAGATAATAATTAAAAAATCGGATATGTAATGGATTTTTACAGTTTCGTAAATAAAGAAAATAAGAAGGTCAACGCCGTGAGAAGAATGAACATCTTCATGTTCGTTCTTCTCGCGTTTCTTGCCCTTGTAATTACGAAACTCGTTTCAGTACAGATACTCGAATCGGAGAAATACAGGCTCATCGCAAAAAAACAGTCCCAGTCCCGCGAAATAATCACACCCCAGAGAGGTATCATATACGACCGCAACATGAACCCATTTGTCTCGAACGTGTTCCGCGTGTCGGTCATAGCAGACCCATACAAGATAAAGAATCCCGATTCGGTTTCTACGCTACTTGCCGGCGTATTCGGCAGGAACAGATTCGATTACTACGACAAGCTTGTAGACAAGAACAACAGCGCATTCTATCTCGAGAGGAAAGTATCGGTAGCGGACCTGAAAGGTCTTGATACATTGAGGATAGAAGGCCTGAACGTATTCAAGGAATCGGCGAGATTTTACAACGACTGCCAGACAGCATCGCAGATTGTAGGCTTCACGGACCTTGACAACAGGGGCGTAAGCGGCATCGAGCTTGCCTCGAACAAGGAGTTAACGGGCAAGGAAGGATACATGATAGCGCGCAAAGACGGCCGCGGAGTGAAGCGTCCCGACATGAACTACATTCAGAAAGAGCCCGAATCCGGCGCGAACGTTATTCTGACAATCGACAAGAACATACAGAAAATCGCAGAGGAAGAGCTTGCGGCCGGGATTAAGTATTTCAACGCCTCGAAGGGAAAAGCGGTTGTCGTTAACGTGAAGACGGGCGAGGTTCTCGGGATGTGCACATATCCGACTTTCGACCCGAACAACATCCGCAAGGAAGACACCGTCGGAATGAAGAACGCGGTTATATACGACATTTACGAGCCGGGTTCGACGTTTAAGATAGTCACCGCGTCGGCGATACTCGAGGAAAAGATCGATTCGCCCGAGAGCGTGATAAACACGGAGAACGGCGATTACAAAGTTTACGGAATGGACATAATCGATTCGTATCCCGCGTCATCGCTTACATTCCAGCAAGTAATCGAGAGGTCGAGCAACATCGGCGTAGCGAAACTTGCACAGAAGCTCGGAGCGGAGAGGTTCTTCAAGTACGCCAGGGATTACGGTTTCGGTATATACACGGGCATAGAACTTAACGGCGAGAACAAGGGATATCTTAAGAGGCCGATAGACTTCACGCCCGGTTCGCTTGAATTCATGGGGATAGGTTACCAGGTAGCGGTAAACGTTCTTCAGCTTACGATGGCGTATGCATCGATAGCGAACAACGGGCTGCTGATGAAGCCGTACATAATCAAGAAGGAATTAAGTCCTGACGGAACGGTTCTGATGGAAAACATGCCTTCGCCGGTAAGGCAGGTAATATCGCAGGAAACTGCGAAGAAGCTGAATCAGATGTTCATCGGCGTTGTGGAAAGAGGAACAGGAACGGACGCGAAGATGAGCGGAATGACTGTAGCAGGAAAGACAGGAACGACGCAGAGGCTTGTAGAGGGCGAATATTCAAGCAGTTCTCACATCTCTTCTTTCGTCGGTTATTTTCCGGCGGACAATCCCGAAATCATAATCACCGTAGTGGTCGACGATCCGAAGAACGGATACTACGGCGGTAAGGTTGCGGCCCCGATATTCAGGAAGATTGCGGAAAGGATAATCGATTACACAGGCAGCGCGGGAAACCTGACGAACGAATACATGTACACGAGAACGGAGACCAACACGCCGAACGACAAGCAGTCGGCGGGCGAGAAGAACCAGATGATCCCGAACCTTAAGGATATGAGGCTCAAGGACGCGCTGGAGATACTTAACGAAAAGAACATTCCTTACGAGGTAAGCGAGAACACGATAATAAAGGACGAAAAGGGAGTGATAGTCTCGGTAGTCAATCAGGAACCGGCACCGGGCGAAAAAATCGACAACGGCAGGAAAGTAAAATTATACGTTAAGAACTCGAAGAACGACAACGGCGACTACAAGATAGTCCCGGACGTGCGGAGAATGAGTTTAAGGAAATCCATAAACAAACTTGTGACCGAAGGATTCACGGTCGACATAAACGGCAGCGGCGAAGTAATCGACATATTCCCGAAGCCGGGAACGAAGATAAACCCGAAGAGCAAGATAATTTTATTCTGCAAAAACGAGAACAAATGAGGTTCACGGAATTATTAAATACAGCGGCAATCGGAGCGGCATACGGCGGAAATGATTTCACCGTAAAGGGGCTCACATTCGATTCAAGGAACGTTTCGGCGGATTTTGTTTTCTTCGCCGTAATAGGCTCGAAACTTGACGGGACAAAATTCATCGGTTCGGCGCTTGAAAACGGCGCGTGCGCTGTGATAGCGGACGCGAAAGCGGCGGCGGAATACGCGGGAAATCCAAAGGTCGTGCTCGTCGAGAACGTGAGAAAAGCGATGGCGGAGATTGCCTGCGCTTATTACGGCAATCCTTCAGAATCGATAAAGGTAATCGGCGTAACCGGGACAAACGGAAAGACGACAATAACATACATAATAAAGAAGATCCTTGAAGAGGCCGGATACAAGGCAGGCCTTATAGGTACGATTGATTACATCACGGATTCAAAAGGAACGAACACTTCCAGGCTGACGACGCCCGACTCCATCGAGATGAACGAATACCTTTCGAAGATGGTAAAGAGCGGGATGGATTTCTGCGTGATGGAAGTTTCGTCGATAGCTCTGGTGAACTACAGGGTGCATACGATACATTACGACACGGCCGTATTCACGAACCTTACGAGCGAGCACATGGACCTTCACGGGAACATGGACAATTATTTCAGGGCGAAGAAAATATTATTCGATACGTTACAGGAACATTCTCTTGCAATATCGAACAGCGACGACGATTACGGCATAAGGATGCTTACGGAAACAAAGGCGTCGAAGAAATTATACTCGATAGACAACTACTCAAACCTTCAGGCGTCGGAAATAGCGCTGACCCTTGACGGAATGAGCTTTGGCATAACATACAACGAGAAGAAATACACTGTAAAATCGTCCCTTACGGGAAAGTTCAACGTTTACAACATACTCGCTTCAATACTCACTGCATTAAGGTACGGAATAGAGATGGAAACCATACTTGCAGCGATTGAAAAGTTTGAAGCGGTCAAGGGAAGATTCAACAGGATAACATTGCCGAACGGCGCCTGCGCGATAATCGATTATTCGCACACATCCGACTCGCTCAAGAACGCGATAGAGGCGGCAATAGACATAGTGAACAGGGAAAACAAAGGCGGCAGGGTGATAACATTGTTCGGATGCGGCGGCGACAAGGATAAGACGAAGAGGCCAGTAATGGGTCACATCGCGACTGAATTATCTGATTTCGTAATAGTCACATCGGACAATCCCAGAAGCGAAAGCCCTGAAGCAATAATAGAGGATATAAAGACGGGAATAGAGAAGAACAATTACGAATCGGAGCCCAACAGAGACGAAGCGATTAAGAGGGGTATAGAAATGTCGCGCACAGGTGACATAATACTCATATGCGGCAAGGGGCATGAG
>CAIKZJ010000355.1 GCA_903831845.1 uncultured Ignavibacteriota bacterium | reverse complement strand
TACTTATACTATTCCGGGAAGTTATCCCACTATAGCCGCTGCTATAACGGCAATCAACGCTCAGGGTGTTATAACCTGTCCGGTTATATTCAATGTAGCTGCAGATTACAGGGAAGTTGCATCGAACCTAACGATTACTTCAACAGGTTCGGCAGGCAATACCGTTACTTTCCAGAAATCCGGAACAGGTTCGAACCCCGCTATAGTTGCGGGCACTGGATCCGGTTCTTTTGACGGTATCATAAAGTTCTACGGCGCAACTTATTTGATATTCGACGGCATTGACTTGCGTGATACGTCGGCGAACACAACGACTGCGACACAGATGGAATGGGGTTATGCTCTGCTCAGACCGGACGGAACACACGGTAACCAGAACATAACGATTAAAAATTGCAACATTTCTCTTATTAAGACAAATACTGCAACATACGGAATTTATTCATCGAATTTAAACCTCACGGGTGTGGCTCAGACTATATCGGCCACCTCGGGAACGAACTCATACAACCAGTTCCTCAGCAACAACATTTCCAGCTGCTACGGCGGTATTTACCTGAACAGTCCCTCTGACGGCACATTCCCGTTCTCTCTCGAGGATCAGAGCAACGTCATCAGCACGACAGGTTCAGGAAGAAATACAATCACCAATTTCGGCGGGTCTTCAACCACTGCCTACGGTATTTATGCGAATTATCAGTGTAATCCTACAATTACGAATACTTACATTAACAGCAGGGGAGGAATAAACTCAACCGGCGGTCTGTACGGTATTTACAATTACGCGTACTATAACAGCGGCAACTGTACAGTAATGAATGACACGGTTACACTCGTAGATACGACGGGTTCTCTCGGCACGCAGTACGGCATTTACAACTACACTTATTACGGTATTAACAATACTGTATCAAACAACGTTGTAACAGGATGCGTTAATCCGACGACATCGACTTACTACAATTATTACATATATAATTATACGGCAGCGGGAAGTCAGGCCTACATGCAGAATAATTATGTGATGAACAACAAGGTCTACGGCAATACTTTCGGCGTTGCCGGTTCCTCGACATCGTATACATACGATATCTATAATTACGGTATGGCCTCGAACAGGAGTTATTTCTACAACAACCTTGACTCGGGAAACACCGTATTAGGAACGACTTCATACACAGCGTATCAGATGTACAATTATATACTCGCTGATACGGCAATTTCAAATAAAAACAGAATAGTAAACAACACGCTTTGCGGAACTACCGCAACCGCGACGATGTACGGTTTCTACAACTATTATTATCAGTCATATCTTTACAGCCAGACCGACAGTAACTTTGTAGGCAACAACACTTCGCCGTCTACAAGTTCGACAAGTTATTACTGTCTGTACAACGGTGCTGCGGCTGCAAATATGGATTTCAGCAATAACACCGTCAGCGGCAACAGCATGAGCGGTTCGGGCACTTTATACAGCCTGTATCACAGTCCTTACACGACTCCGCCCATCGGTTCGGTCGAAAACATCACTAATAACCTGGTCAACAATCAGTCAAAGTTGACGGCCACCGGTACAGGAACGATTTACGGTCTGTATCACGGCGGCTCCGCGGCAGGTACGATTAATATGAACAACAACACGATAACGAATATCACGAGCGCGGCGGCAACGACGGTTTACGGTCTTTACCAGATCGGTTCACCGCCGAACTATGTTAACTTCATCAATAACAAAATCGGAAACTTCACGGTAGGTGGCGCGGGTACGATTTACGGTCTGAACAACAACCCAACCACTACGACGATTGCTAATTTCTCTCAGGATTCGATTTTCAACCTTGTAAGCGCGGGCGGAACCGTATACGGCTTGTATTCCGTTAACGGGAATCCTGTCAGCATATACAAGAACAGGATAAACGGCATATCAACCACAACCAGCACAACCGCTTTAGCGTACGGAATGTACATATCCGGCGGCACGGTGACAAACGTTTACAACAATATTGTGACGGATGTTAATGCAACAGCCAGTACCAGTATTGCTCCGGCGGTTGCCGGTATTTATATCGCCGGCTGTACATACAATTATCTGTACGACAACACTGTTTACCTCAAAGCCACAAGTACTTCGGCGACAACGTTCGGTACAGCGGCATTGTACGTAAGCACGACATATAACGTCGATTTACGTAATAATATTTTCGTCGATAATTCGACTCCGGGCGCGACGGGCGGATTTGCAGTAGCGTACAGGCGTTCGTCAACAACTTTGACGACTTACCTTAACGGCAATAACAACTGCTTCTACGCAGGCACGCCTTCAGCAAACCACCTTATATATTATGACGGCACGAACTCGGACCAGACTCTCGCGGCATACAAGACGAGGATGGTATCGAGAGACAACAACTCTATTTCGGAAATGCCTCCGTTCGTAAACAGCACGACTGCGCCTTACGACCTGCACATTTCTACAGGTACGGCGACGGGTCTGGAAAGCGGCGGCCAGGTTATTTCGACGCCGACGAATTCCGTGAACATCACGGATGACGCTTTCGGCACGGCAAGGTATCCGAATGCGGGATATCCGGTAGGCGGATTCACTCCGACCAATCCTGATATCGGCGCGCATGAATTCGGCGGACTGCGTAACAACGTCACCGGTCCGGTGATAACATACACACCGCTCGGAATAGGCGGAACGACCAACAGGTCATTCAATAATGTTACAATCACGGCGCCTGCCGGAGTAAATACTACTTCAGGCACAAAGCCGAGAGTGTATTACAAGAGATCGACCGATACGACTATAATAAACGACAATACAAACGCTACAAACGGATGGAAATACGTTGAAGCGAACGGAACAACATCTCCGTTCGATTTCACAATCGACTATTCGCTGCTTTACGGCGGCACCGGCGTTGCGGCGGGCAATATAATTCAGTATTTTGTAATTGCCCAGGACCTCAACGGAACGCCGAATGTAGCTTCAAACCAGGCGACATTCACGACAGCGCCGACTTCGGTTGCGCTTACTACAACAAACTGTCCGATTTCCAATTATCTGACATACACTATAGGTACAGCGACATTCTCGGGTGTAATTCCTGTAGGTACAGGTCAGACATATACCTCGCTGACGAGCGCGGGCGGTATTTTCGCGGCTCTTAATGCAGGTACTGTATCAGGGGATATAACAATCAGCATTACTTCGGACCTCACGGAAGACGGAACGAATGCTCTTAACGCATTGAACGAAACCGGCGCCGGAAGATATAAAGTAAGGATAGTATCAGCCGACGCGACGCTTAAAACAATATCTGGCTGGGTCGCGTCACAGGCAATGATAAGGCTTAACGGCGTCAGAAGAGTCACTATTGACGGCGATAACGGTTTAGGCTCAAAATACCTCAGATTCAGGAACAAATCTGTCGGCACGGTTAACCCGGTCATTCAGTTCATGTTTGAAACGGGTGTTGACACTCTTAAGAACTGTACTATCGAAGGTGCAAACTACGGCACAGGCAGCGGTCTTATTTATTTCGCCGCGACAACAGTGCCGACGGGCATCGGTAACGACAGTATCTGCGTCAACAGCAACGACATCAGGGACAGAAGCGATACGACGGCAGTATACGCGAACGCGATTTACTCTCTCGGCGCATCGAGCACCCTGCTGACTTACAATAATTTCAATTCGGTAATAAACAACAATATCTATAATTACTTCTACGATGCAGGTTCGACTATAGCCGGCGTTTACCTCTCGTCATACAACACGAACTGGGTAATAAGCGGCAACAGTTTCTATCAGACTGTTTCGAGAAGTATTCCCGTAAACGCGACGAGCGTCTGCGATATATACAGTTCAAGTTCTTTGAACAACGACATAAAGGTACTTAACAATTACTTCGGCGGCACGGCCCCGACATGCGGCGGCACGGCTCTGACATACACGGGAGCGGGCGCATATTCCTTGTACCCGGTTTATCTTACTGTCGGTCTGCTGTCACCGTCAAGCATTCAGGGCAATACGTTCGGAAATGTTAACTTAACTACAAGTCCTGCAGCGAGCAGTTCGGCATTCTACAGGCCGATCTATGTATCAAGCGGTTATGTCAACATCGGTAACCTGAGCGGAAACACTATCGGTTCGGGTACCGGTACAGGCAACATATCGCTGACAACCAATACTTCGACAGCATCATACACTATTGCCATGATTTATCATCTTGGTATCGGTTCGGTGATGAACAACACTATTGGCAGTATAACATTTGCGGGTAACTCGACAGGAACAGGCGATCTTTATGCCGGCTTATACTGGTCGAACTCAACCGCGGGCCAGATCTACACTGTCAGCAACAACCTGATAGGAAGTTTATCGACCGCAAACTCGATTCAGTGTACGAACAACACGAATTACCATGCATTGAGAGGTATGTATTACCTCAACAGCACCGGTACGACGAATTACATTACAAATAATATCGTGTCGAACATAACATCGTTCAATACAATATCCGGAACACTCGGTCTCGTGTCGGTATACGGTATTCAGCATAATACTACCGGTTTTGCCCCGATAACCATAACCGGCAATACCGTGAGATACCTTACTGTGAACCAGAACATACCGAGCGCGTCGTATGCTCTTCTCGGCATCGGATGTTCGGCATATGATTTCAACACAGTAACGAACAACAATATTTACGGCTTGTATTCAAACGGTACCGGCGGCGGCACGCCTCTAATGGGAGCGATGCTTCTTGGCGGATACACCGGCGGCTACTGCGCGAACAACAAGATATTTGACTTCAAATATTCAGGTATAGGCGTTTCAAATCCGTATCCTCTTATTCTGGGTCTAAACTGCCAGAGCTACGGTGTTTGGAACATAGTAAACAATCAGGTAAGCTTCACGAACGGAGAACCTTCTGATAAACTTGTTGATCCTTCGAAGCTTACATTCAAACAGGTACCGGTAGTTAATCCGCCGATAAACCTGAAAGCGATTACACAGAACGAAGAAATCCTGAAAGCTCCGGTTCTTGAAGGACTGCGTCACCCCGGAATATATGATGAATCCAAGGGAGATGTCCAGAAACCGAATTTCGGCAAGAACGGAGACCATCCGAATTCAACGTCTGAAATCACGATTGCCGCGAACTACCATACAAACAACACATGGAAAGGCAACGTGAACTACATCAACAACAGTTTCTACGTAGGAGGTTCGGTACCGGGCACCTCATCGTTCAACTCCTACGCGTTCGTGAGGACGGGCAATGGTCTTCTGAACATGAAGAATAACATATTCGTGAACGCAAGAACGGGCGGCGGCGGTTATCATCTTGCTCTCGCCAACGAAGGAAGCCTTATAGAAGGATGGCCGGCAAATTCATCCAATTCCAACCTGCTTGTAGCAGCTTACAACAGGATCGGTGAATGGGGCGTCGGCAACTTCCAGACCTACGATCAGTGGGTATATTCGGCGAACTGCGACGCGAACAGTTACTGGGAAACGTCGTCAAATCTTCCCGGCACGATTCTGTACAGAAACGCGGCGGGCGGAGATCTGAACGTTGACACTACAAAATTCGGAGCGGCTTATGTCTATCAAAAAGTGAACGGATTAGGCCTTACGAATGACTATAACGGTAATCCGAGAAGCGTGTCAGGACTGGTCTGTATCGGTTCGCACGAATTCACGCTTACTAAACCTGTTGTACCGACACTGATTTCACCCGCTAACGGAAGCACGGGTAATCAGACTCCGGTACAGCTCGTATGGAACAAACCTTTGTTTGCCGCTTCTTATCTCGTACAGATAGCGACAGACTCATTATTCAATTCAATAGTAGCGACCGGCACACCTACGGATTCGACATATTCGTTCGCAGGCGCATCGCCTCTCACTTACTATTACTGGAGAGTATATCCTGTCTATTCGACTGGCGCTGTTGGAAAGTACATGGTATCAAGCACGTTCAAGTTCAAGGCAATCGGAACTCCCAATACTGTAGTTCTCAATTCGCCTTCGAACGGGGCAACGAACCAGGCCATCAGTCTTAATTTCAACTGGTTCAAGGCCGGCGACCAGACATTCAATCTTTCCGGCAAGAACAGAAATAACGGAGCTAACACAACAACAAATACAAAAGGAAATAACGGATCGACTCCGAACGGACCCAATTCGGTAGGTAACTACTGGTTCGAATTAAGTACGGATTCGACCTTTGCGACTGTATTCTTAAGAGACTCGACTTTGACAGACTCCACGAGAGCCGTATCGGGTCTTACAAACGCTGCAACATATTACTGGAGAGTAAAAGCGAAGAACCAGTTCGGCTGGGGTAATTTCAGCAGCACGTGGAACTTCACAACGATAGTACCTGCTCCGACTGTACCGGTACTTCTCACGCCTGCAAACGGCGCGATTAACGTAAACCCGTCGCCGACGATAACATGGCAGGCGGTTCCTTACGCTGCAAGTTACAGGATACAGGTATCTACAGACTCTACATTTGCCACGACATTTAAGGACACTTCGGGAGTAACGGTAGCGCAGTTATCATTGGTGCTGGCGTACAACACGAAGTATTACTGGAGAGTAAACGCTACGAACATTGTAAGCACAAGCGCGTGGTCGGCGGTATGGAATTTCAGAACATCGTCCGATCCGACAGCACTTTCAATGTCGAACTTCGCTCCTGTGATCTGTCCGAAATACATGGCATCGGGCACGGCTACAAGACTGCCGGTTGCAGTAAGAGGTACGATTTCAGGTCTGGTACCGGGCAAGACATACAGGTATTACAACCTGTTTGCCGTCAGCACGGACCTCGGCACAACAGGTCTCGGCGCGGGTATAATTATGATACTCAACCCGAACGGCGTGTTCAATTATGCATCGACAGGAAGCCTTACAACTGCCGGTTCTTACGGGCAGTTCGTAGCTGACGCATCGGGTAACTATACCGGATGGTTCGGCGGGCTCAACTCCGGAAATGCAAGATTCACGGCGGGCAATTACGTATATCCGTCAGTCGTCATCGGCGACTCCGTCGGAACAGTATTAGCGCGTTACGCGATGAGCGACTCTATAAATGTTCTGGCGTTCTCCACTACATCAGGACTGCCGAACGGCACCGGTGTCTACGGCATTTCTTACGGATTGCCGCGGAACATGGTAGCAGTTTACGACAACACTGCCGGCACGGGCAAGCCGCTTGCTTCAACCTGGCTCGAATCGGATACGATAACTCTTCCGAGCGCTGTACCGTTCTACACATCGAACGTCGATAACCAGAACGGCAGATGGGGCGCGATTCTCCCGAATGCACTTGCGACGGGCGTACAGAGAGTCGAACAGAGAGGATTAACCAACGGTTCGCTCATTTCATTCAACACGAACTCGACGGGCATATGGCCGAGCGGAGTGAACACAATTAATCCGCTAACGGGCACAACTCCTCTGGTTCTGGCGATAAACGACGCGCCTCTCTTTAACGCGCCTGTACAGGTATCGCCGACGAACGGATCTCTCGATCTCTCGACGACACCGACAATCACATGGAATTCAGTCAACACAGCTCTTAGTTACAGGCTGCAGGTTTCGACCGATTCCACGTACACAACAACAAACTTTGACACAGCCGGATACACTGGAACGTCAATAACTGTTCCTTCCGGCAAGCTTACAACGAATACAAAGTACTACTGGAGAGTAAACGCTACGAATGCTGTCGGCACGAGCGTTTATTCTGGAAACTGGAACTTTACCACCGCGCCGCTTGTACCTAACGCGCCGGTGCTTGTTTCTCCGGCGAACGGTTCAACGAATCAGCCGATATCATTGACATGCGTATGGCTTAAATCCGTTGAAACGCTTGCATTAAGAAAGGGATCGAACATCTCAAAGGGTAAAGGTGATTCACCGCTTACAATGGCGAACTACTGGTTTGAATACACAACCGACTCGACATTTGCCACGGGAGTTATCAGGGATACGACCCTTACAGACACGACGAAAGCGCTTTCGGGACTTTCTTACGTGACAAAGTACTTCTGGAGAGTGAAAGGAAAGAACCAGACTGGATGGGGTTCATTCAGTTCAGCCTGGAGCTTTACCACCGCACCTCCGGTGCCGGCAGCTCCGACATTGTTATCGCCGGCAAACGGAACCACGGGTCTTTCGCTTACGCCGACATTATCCTGGAATTCGGTTACATACGCGGTTAGTTATCGTCTGCAGGTTTCTACTGACAGTACGTTTGCCACAACGCAGTGGGATACTACCGGCGTCACAGGTACATCAAACGTTGTACCCGCCGGTAAACTTGCAAATCTGACGAAATACTACTGGAGAGTAAACGCTACGAACGGTTCCGGAACAGGCTCTTATTCCGCAGTCTGGAACTTTACGACAGTCGTTGCGGCTCCTGTTGCTCCGACACTACTGACACCTGCAAACGGATCTACGGGTGTTTCACTGACACCGGCATGCACATGGAGCAGCGTACCGAACGCGGTCACGTACCGCTATCAGGTATCCGCCGACTCGACGTTTGCAACGACTCAATGGGATACAGCCGGAGTAGGAACTACATCTGTGACAGTTCCTTCAGGAAAACTCAGCCAGACAACGAAATATTACTGGAGAGTAAATGCAACAAACGCCGGCGGCACAGGTCCTTGGGCGTCTAAATTCAACTTCACGACATTGTCTCTGTCACTGACACTGAACCTGAAAGTATATCTTGAAGGATTCTGGGACGGTTCGACACACGTTAGCGATACAGTGTACGTATATCTTGCAGGCGCGACAACGCCGCACGCTTACGTAGACACCGCCAAGGTGGTGTTGAGCGCGACAGGAACAGCTTCGATGAACTTCTACCGCGCGACAGCCGGAAGTTACTACATCGTAGTACAGCACAGGAATCACCTGCAGACGTGGAGCGCAACGGCGCAGACGTTCTCAGGCGGAACACCGTTAAACTACGACTTCACAACGGCTGCAACGCAGGCATTCGGCAGCAACATGAAACAGGTCGGTACGGCATGGGTCCTCTACGGCGGCGATGCCAATATCGACGGTTCTATTGACGCTGTTGACATTTCGATATTCATCGGACAGTTCGGAACACAGGGATACTTAAGCTGCGACTTCAACGGCGACGGCGACGTTAACGCCTCCGACGTGCAGATAATCGCCGCTAACTTCGGTCTGACGGTAGCTATTCCGTCGGTACCTCCTCCGGGACCGGACAATTCATGGAGAAAGAAAGTAAACGTGAACGATATACAGAATGCGATAAAAAACACAGGCAAAGAAAAAGGTAATAAAAATAATAAAAATAATAAGTAAATTTGTACAGTCGGCAGGTTCCCCGGTACGGCCGGGGAACTCCCGATTGTCGGATTTTAAAAATTGAAAACAAAAATTAATTAAAAATATAAAATGAAAAAATTATTTTCGCTTTTACTGGTTTTAATAGTTTTCACGGGCTTTACATCCGCCCAGGTGAAAGTAACATTTTCCCTGACCAACAGGACTATAACGGCCGGCATACTCAAGTATGACGTCGTTGCGACGGTTCCTGCGGGTCAGACATGGAAAGTCGGCTCCTGCAACATCAGGGTCACCGCGTTCCCGAACCCGACAGGCTCGCTGACGGCTCATCCCGACAATCCTGCTGTAGGAGCAAACACTAACATCAGCAACGCCAACGGATACCAGGCGATGACGACGACTGCGGTAAACACCACGACGGGCGTCGGAATAGGATTGAACATCCTTACCTTCAACACCAGCGGTTTTTACAGCTTCGGACCGGGTACATACACTCTCGGCCAGATAAGGTACAACGTAACGACTCCGAACTATGCCGACACGCTTAAGTTCAGGAATCCGCCTTTAACTCCGACAACTGTAATCTACGATTCCACGAAGAAATGCGCCTACGGCGGCACGGCAAGTGATTCTTCGAGGTATAACACGACTGACCCGATAGTTCTCGAGGTAATAACGGAGAATACGGTTCCGACTGAATACAACCTGTTCCAGAACTATCCGAATCCGTTCAACCCCGTGACGAACATCAAGTACGATGTTCCGAAGAACACTTTTGTGAAGATAAGAGTGTACGACATTGCGGGTAAGGAAGTCAGAACGCTCGTAGACCAGGAAATGGAAGCCGGCTCATACGAGACACAGTTTGACGCCACGAAGCTTGCAAGCGGAATCTACTTCTACAAGATGGAGACCAGGGATTATAACAAGGTAATGAAGATGGTGCTCCTCAAATAATAAGTTTTATCTTTAATTTGGAAACACGAATCCCCGTCATATGACGGGGATTTTATTTTGTACCTGCCTTTAATTTGCATGATGAAATTAATAAATTGAATCATGTTTTCGGGGAGACTTAATATAGAATTCGAGCCTAATAGGCTCTCACAGCTGTACGAAGCCAAGAAATCGGCAGGCGAGAAAATACTTGATCTGACTTCTTCCAATCCGACAAAATCCGGTTTTGTATACGATGAAAAGCATATACTGGCCGCGTCAGGTAAGGAATCTCTTTCATATAATCCTGATGCAAGAGGGATTATTACCGCCCGTGAGACCGTACGGAACTATTATAATGAGATCGGCAGAATTATCAGCGTTAATGACATTTTCATCACACCCGGAACCAGCGAAGCTTATTCTTATCTTTTTAAACTGCTTCTGAATCCGGGAGATGAAATACTGATACCGCAACCCTGTTATCCTTTGTTTGAATACCTTGCAATGCTGGATTCCGGCAGCGTTTCATATTATCCTCTTACATATAATCACAAAAACGGCTGGAAGGCCGATCTGCAGAGGCTTTCGGGGCTTGTCACTCCGAAGACAAAAGCAATTGTAATAGTGAATCCGAACAATCCGACGGGTTCGTACTTAAAACGCGACGAGTATGAGGCGATTACGGAAATCTGCGGGAAGAATAACATAGCGCTGATATCAGATGAAGTTTTTTCGGATTACAGTATAAGTCCCGGGGAAAATTATCTCAGAACCGTTGCGGGTGAGAAATCTTATCTGAATTTTATATTGAACGGATATTCGAAGATGCTTGCGCTTCCTCAGGTTAAATTCGGATGGATACTCGTCGAGGGAAATCAGCAGCTGAAGAACGAGGCTGTAAAGCGTCTTGAGATTATTTCCGACACGTATCTTTCAGTTAGTTCCATGGTGCAGAATTCGTCGGAAATTTTGTACGGGACGAGAGGCAGAATCCAGAAACAGATAATAGAGCGTCTTAACAGAAATTATGAAATGCTGAGCCATAAATTCCTGCTGAATCCTAATATTCGCCTGCTAAAATGCGAAGGCGGGTGGAGCGCCGTGATATCTTTCGGTAACATGCTCATACCGGAAGATGATTTTGTGTTTAACCTTCTGGAAAGAAAAAATGTGCTCGTTCATCCCGGATATTACTATGATTTCGATAAAGAGGGATACGCTGTTATTAGCCTGCTTACTGACACGGATATCCTCGAAGAGGGGATTAACCGGTTACTTTCAATTTATAATTAGTAATTAATAATTAGTAATTAGTAATTGAAGAGCAGGTAAATATAGAGTTTACTAATTTCTTATTTCTGACTTCTAATCTCCAATTTCAAAATTCCAATCTCTTAATTGCTCATTACTAATTATTAATTACTAATTGTTATTTCAAAACTTCCGTACCCGCGAATTCCCTGTAGAGGGTCAGCTGATCGAGAATGAAATCATACTTATCCGAATTGTCGGCGATTATTTCAGACATTATCATACCGAGTCCCGGCCCGAGCATGAACCCCTGTCCGCACATTCCTACAGCAAGGAATAGGTTCTTGATTTCCTTTGTAAATCCTACGATAGGGAATCCGTCGGGAGTCATTGGATAAAGGCCGCGCCATGTGCGTCTTATGCGGAGATTTCTTAATCTCGGGTACAGGTTCAGCATGCGTTTCACGACTAAGGGAAGAAACACTGATGTATTATCTGTATCTTTCCCGAATATCCGCGGTCTCGGCGTTATGCAGAACACGACCTGTCCTTCCTTGTTCTGGTAGAAATAATAATTGGCTGACTGATCGTCGGTTCTAAGGTCGACTACCATCGGCCTGAAGAACGGCTGAACGGGTTCCGTTATTCCCGCTTCATGGCAGTCGGGATCGACCGGTATTTCCAGTCCGTAAAGATTTCCCGTATCCCTTGCGTATCCGCCGCTGGCGTCGATAATGATGCCGGCCGAATATTTGTCTTTGTTTGTTATAACAGTTCTGATAATACCGTTATCTGTCTCGAATCCTGTAACTTCTTCGTTGAAAAAGAATTCGGCATTATTCTCTCTGGCGAGTTTCAGGTATGCGCCTGCGACTTTCAGAGGAGAAGCCGAGCCGTCTTCGGGGGAGAATGTTCCACCCAGAAGGTTGTGACTGTTTATACCTGGAACCAGTTCATCTACCTTTCCGGGGTTTATCCAGTCGATATTAAGGTTGAATTTTTTCTGAACCCCAAGAAGTTTTTTCAGTTTGTCTTCAAGAACGTTATCGTAAACGGGAAAAAGGTAACCGCCGTCAATCCAGTCGACATCGATTCCGTGTTCATTCCTGAATCTGTTCATTATCTCTATAGTCAGCTGGCAGATCTTAATCTTTGCGGGGTCCGAGTGTGTTGCTCTTATGCCTCCTATAGCCGCCCTGTTCTGTCCTCTTCCTTCGGAAGGGAGTTTCTCGAGCACGCATGTTTTTAATCCTTTCCGGGCAAGATAATACGCGGCCGGAACGCCTATGCTTCCTGCTCCGATTATAATCACGTCAAAATTCTTCATAATGTTTCCCCGCTTTCTTCGTTAATGATTGCTCCCATAGGTATCTCGATGCTTAGCGGCCTTTTAGTCGCCGCGGCTACTTCGTACCAGCTGACGCCTGCAGCAGAGAAAATTCTGGGCAGGAGTATTGAGCAGGTTCTTGAACCGCAGGCTCCCATTCCTACGCGAATCTGTTTCAGCTGGTTCGCGTCTTTAATATCGTTTTCCCTGATGAAATTTATTATTTCTCCGACCGACACTCTTTCGCACCTGCAGAGTATGCTGTTGTCGGGGACGTAGTTGAAAACAGGTTTTGGAAGCGGCTTGATTTTGTCTTCGTCCTGAATCCTTATCCCTGCTATCTTTGCGGCGTTTTCAAGAAGCACTTTGAAAGTTATAAGGTATGTCCTGTATTTTTTGTTGAACTGTATTTTCACCACTTCGCCTTTTTCGAGGACGTTTCCTTCGGTATCCGTAAGCGGTACGAACTCACTTTCGTGGAATGAAGGGAGGAACTCGTGCGGCAGAACCACTTCGGCCCATTCGCCGTACAGTTTTTTGGCGACGGATATAGCAAGTCCGGGGCAAACTGCAATGCACATTCCGCACTTTGTGCATTCCTCGCCCGTGTAATACGGAAGGTCCATTATATTGCCGAGCGCTTCTTCAAGTTTTATAGAGCCGGAAGGGCATACCGATATGCATGGATTGCAGGGGATTTCCTGATAACAGTGCATTATCGGCGTGTACTTATCTGTGATTTCAATAACGGGTTCGTTCTTTGTCTTTCCAGGTCTTGATTTCAGTATTTCGGCTTTCGCGTACCAGGATTCGTCGATGTCCACATCACGTCCGAGAATTTTAGCAAGCTGAATCCCGGCGATTCTTCCGCCGAACATCGCGGACGACGCTTCGGCGATCTCGTCTGCATCGCCCGTCTTGACTGCCTTATAGCCGAACTGAACCGCTGTGTTGTAGAACTCGTCTATTGAGCTAAGGCCGACGGCGATTAGCAGAGTATCGACTTCAAAAGTCTTCGCGGTTTCAAGCAGCGGATTAAATGACTCGTCGACTTCGGCTATGGTTACCCTTTCTACTTTCCCTTCGCCTTCGGCTGTAAGAACCGTATGCCTTAAGTAAAGAGGCACTCCCATTCTTTTTATTTTATCGGCGTGAACTTTGTAGCCGGTGACATTGTCAAGGATATCGGCGATGCCGACGACCGTAATGCCCGCCTGCAGTGCATGGTACGCGGCGATAAGCCCGACGTTGCCGCTGCCGACGATAAATATCCTGTCCGATGATTTTACAAGGTCGCGGTTGACGATTGTCTGGAACGCGCCTGCTCCGTATACTCCCGGGATATCGTTGCCGGGGAAAACGAGATTCTTTTCTCTTGCGCCCGCAGAAATTACGAGACCTTCGAAATCGACTACAGCGTAATTTTTATAATCTATGAAAAGGCCGGCTTTTTTGTCCTTGTATAAGGCTGCTACGGAAGTGTTGGTATAAACTTTTATATTTTCGAAAGACCTTATTTCTTTTTCGAGAAGTGCGGCTATCTCTATTCCTCTTTTTCCCGCATAGCAGTCTTCTATAGAGCCGAAAAACTTGTGAGTCTGGAGCAGCAGTTTCCCTCCGAGTTTATCCTTATCGTCTACCAGAATTATTTCATACCCGAGCCTTGCAAGTTCAATGGCTGATGTGAGTCCTGACGGTCCTCCTCCGACGACAAGCACGTCGCATTTAAGGTTGAGAGGCCCGAATTTATCAAGGTCCCTGTCATCCGGCGGAAGTTCCGGAAGGTGAATCATAGTTCTGATATTCATGCCTTCTTTAAGCGGCGTAATGCATGATTTAAGCGGCTTTCCGTCGATTATGAGCGTGCAGTGCGAACACTGGCCGTTGGCGCAGAAAATACCCTGGGGCGCGTCTCCGACCTGATGAACCGAAAATTCTTTTACTCCGTTGGCGATGAGAGCGGACGAAACGGGTTCGTTTTCGAAACCCTGAAGATTCTCTCCGTTGAAACTGAAAAATACTTTTGTCCTGTCCTGGGTGGTTTTTAATACCGGATGCCTGTCGATTCTATTCATTTATGAGGTAATTATAATGCAAACAATAATCAAAAATCGCAAAATCCGTGCAGGCATTCAAGGAAAATAGATTTCCTTACGCCTTTTGGTCACTTTCACACGCGTGCATGATAAATTGAATTGTTTTTTTAAGGCATATATGATAATATTGGCAGTTATAAAAAATTTAAGAAAGGTCGCAAAATGAGCAAATTACGAGCATTGGTGTTAACTGTTTTGTTTGCTTTCACATTTAGTGGTGTGTTTGGTTATACGTTTGTGAACGAAAGTTCAAACTCGCCGACTGAACAGACTTCTAAGCAGCAGAAGAAGAAAACCAAGAAGACAAAGAACACCAAGAAGAAAAAATCTTCCGGTAAGAAGAAAACTTCAAAGAAAAATACCGGCAAGAAAAAAACCGGCAAGACTAAAACAACGAAGAAGACCGGCAAGAAAAACACAAAGAAGACCGGTAAGAAAAACACAAAGAAGACCGGCAAGAACACAAAGAAGACCGGTAAGAAAAACACGAAGAAGTCCGGCAAGAAGGGAAACAAAAAGGGTAACAGAAAAGGCAAGAAAAACAGAAGGACTTCAAGAAGGCACAGAGTTGTAAATACCACTCCGAGGAACTATACTCCGAACACTAACAACAACGGAAACACTTATACTCCTCCCAAGAAATACGAACCTGAAACAAAGGAACCGGAAAAGAAGGGAAGAGAATATAAGAGAGAAGACAAACAGGAAGGCAACTTCAAGAAAGAGCCCAAGAAAGAGGAAACAAAGCAGGAATCCAACTAGAACTTAACCGTAATATTATATTAAACCTGCGTTGAAAAACGCAGGTTTTTTTTATTCCCGACGACGATAATATTTTTTTTAATATAAAGGGAACTGCATACAGACTTCATAAATTACTTTAAATCATTGACTTAAACACCGATAAAAACATAGCATTGCTCCCGGTCAATCTGATATTTTTGTATTGATTTTTCAAAATTTATTTTATAATTATGTTTAAGTTTTCGTTAATTTAAAGGGAGGTTAAAGTAATGAAAAAGCTAACAATACTTCTTACCGTTTTATTCCTCATTATTTCTCTCGGCGACGCTCATGCGCAAAAAGTAAAATTAAACATTATCGGCGGTTATTCTCTGCCATTGCCTGATCTGAAGGGAACATTCCCGGATGATGCAAATTCAGATAAGAATCCGGAGCCCTATTTCATGAAAAACGGATTCAATGTCGGCGGTATAGGAAAATTATTCCTTGACAAGAATAATTCTTTCGGACTGACGCTGACGCTATTATACAATTCATTCAGCAACAGCGTGGATAACGCAGTTATCAACGGCGGAGTGAATTATGATAACATTAAATTCAAGATGAACATGTTCCAGGTCGGCATAGGCGGTGAATACAAAGTTCCCGTAAAAGGATCGGTAATCCCGTTCTTTGGTCTTGACCTGACAGCAAACTTTCTTTCCGGAAATACCAAGGTAACACCGACTAACACAAAAGTTGAAACTGAATACACTTTAAAATCGACATCCAGGTTCGGTTTTAATATCGGCGCGGGCACGGAGTTTGTGGCTTCGCCTCAGGTTTCATTTGTGGTCGGAGTAAAGTATCAGTATTTTAACCTGATAGGCAAGGATTACGTACAGGATGTCACCGGTACCGAATACAACCTGAACGATAAAGAATGGACAGATGCCCTGAACAAAACTCATCAGGCAAGAAACATGATGGGCATGCAGATATACGGCGGAGTAAATTTCAACCTGGACAAAATGTTCAAATAACATCCTAAGAACTTTTTTTAAAAAGGCTGCCCTGAAAAGGACAGCCTTTTTTCATTTATTGATTATTGTTTTTCTGTGATGTAATTTGTTAATTATTCCCCAAATCAAAATTCATCATAATGAGAAAAACAGTTTTTCTTCTGGCGGCATTTTTCTTTCTTATCACTGTTACAGCTTACTCACAGCCAGTCAATAAATTCGCAAAAAAGGGGCAGTGGGAAATCGGCGGCACGATAGGTTTTGTAAGCACGACGCCCGTTACCAACGGCAACACAGACGATTCCTGGTCAATTTTCAATTTCTCGCCTTCGGTGAGTTACTTCGTTACAGACGGTTTTGAAATCGGCGGCATGATAGATTTTCAGAGCATAAAACCGAGCGGCGGCAGCAGTACGACGATATATACGCTTTATGCAGTACCGACATACAATATTAATACTGATTCATATTTCTATCCTTATCTCCAGGCCCAGCTCGGATATAACGGATATTCGAACGGAGAATCCCGCAGCGGAATAGCGTGGTCGCTTGGCGGCGGAGTGAAAGCCAATTTCGTTACGAACGGTCTTTTGAAATTCGGAATAAATTACACGCAGCAGACACTTAACAAGAGCGGCGATACTGAAAGAGACGGGTTCAATATATTCAGTGTCGTGCTCGGAGCCGGCGTATTTTTCTGATACGGCGCGAATTATAAATGTGCAGAGCTTTTTGGTTTATACGAAAGCCGCATCAGTATGATAAAAAATATATTTATTGTAGGTAAATATTTGTTTATATTTATTTTCAGTTCTATATTGTAAATTGTATCAGTTCTTAATCGGCTGAGTTTATGAGGAAATAACTTTGATTTGCGGTTATAGTTTAATCCTGTAAAAATTGTTGCCGGAGTTTTATTTGTTTATGTTTTAGCGTATTTACGACAGGCGATATTATATTGAATCTTAATTTAATATTAATTTAATTATAAAAATTTAATCTAACTAAACGGAGGTTCCAGAAATGAAGAAAGTATTTATACTCCTTGTCATAGCGGCAATGGCATTCAGCTTCGGCAATGTTTATGCTCAAAAAGTGAAATTAAACGTCATCGGCGGATACTCAATGCCAATGGGTGAATTAAAGGGAGAATATCCGACTGATATAGGAACGAATCCTGCAAAGTATTATACAAAAGCCGGATTCAATGTAGGCGGTATCGGTAAATTCTATTTCGACAAGAAGAATTCAGTCGGCGTCACATTGTCCGTACTGTACAACAATTTCAGCAACAGCGTGGACAATGCTTTCCTGACGGAAAAGAACGCAAAGTTCAAAGTCAGCGCGGTTGAAACAGGTCTCGGACTTGAATACAGAGTGCCTCTTAAAGGATGGATAGTACCGTTCGTCGGAGCAGAATTCACTGCAAACTTCATAACGGGCAGCTATTCAACGACAAACATCTACGACGCTGTTGACGAATATTCAATGAAAACTGCGACCAGATTCGGTATGAATGCCGGACTCGGTTTCGAATTTCTTGCGATGCCTAACGTAACTTTCGTAGTAGGCGCGAAGTATCAGATGTTCAATATGCTCGGCAAGGACACAACATTCTCTAATCTTGGACAGAAGGAATACGGTCTTAACGATAAGGAATACGGCCTTAACAACGCGAGAAACCTCGGAGCAATACAGATATACGGCGGTTTCAGCTACAACATCGACAATCTGTTCAAACCGTAATAATTTATAGAGTTTAATACAGGGCCGTTCTGAAAAGAGCGGCCTTTTTTTATGCCCGGACGGATGAAAGAAATTTATATTTAATGTGGTTAAACAATTGTTTATATTCATTTTTTACATTTTATGAGAATAAGTTTAAACTGGATAAAATCGTTAATACCCGGATTTAAAGTTGAATCTTATGAAGGCCTTTTTAAGGATATGGTCGGAATAGGGCTTGACATTGAATCCATCGAAAATGAAAGGGAAAAGTACAGGAATTTTGTGGTCGGCGAGGTTCTTGAGACTTCGAAACATCCTAATGCCGACAAACTTACATTATGCAGGGTAAACACAGGCGATGCGGTTTTAAGCATTGTCTGCGGAGCCCAGAATGTTGCGGCAGGGCAGAAGGTATGCGTGGCAAAGGCCGGGGCAAAGATTCCCAAGGGCGGTTTTGAGATAAAGAAGAGCAAGTTAAGAGGCGAACTTTCGGAAGGAATGATATGCGCGGAAGACGAACTTGAGCTGTCGGACGATCATTCGGGAATTATGGTTCTTAAAGAAGACGCCGTGCCCGGTACTGAATTTGCAGATTACATCGGAGCCGACGATTATTTCGTGGAAATCGGAGTAACGCCTAACAGGGGCGACCTGTTCTCACAGACGGGAATGGCAAGAGAGATAGCGGGAATATACGGTCTTAAAGTAAAGCAGCATGAAACTCCGATAAAGGAATCGGAAGAGCATTCAAAGGATTACATAAACATCGAAATAGAAAGCAGGGAATACTGCAAACGTTTTACAGGAAGAGTTGTGAAGAACGTACAGATTAAAGAATCACCGGAATGGATGAAGAAGGCGCTTGCCGCAGTGGGGTTGAGGCCGATAAACAACATAGTTGACATCACTAATTTTGTTATGATGGAAACAGGACAGCCGCTTCATGCTTTCGATTACGACAAGGTAAGAGGGAAGAAGATAGTCGTGAAGACAGCAAAAGACGGCGATAAATTCATATCCCTGGATTCTAAAGAGCGGATTCTAAACGATAAATCGCTTATGGTCTGTGACGGTGAAGGGCCGTCGGGAATAGCGGGTATAATGGGAGGCGAAATTTCCGAAATATCCGATGCGACGAAGAACGTATTGATCGAAGTCGCGTATTTCGACCCTGTATGTATCAGGAAGAACTCCAAGAAACTCGGTCTTCAGACTGATGCATCGCAGAGGTTCGAGCGCGGAGTCGACATATCGAACATTCCGTATGTTTCGGACAGGGCGGCGTCTCTGATGCAGCAGCTTGCAGGAGGAGAAGTGCTTAAGGGAATAGTCGATGTTTATCCCGAAAAATTCGGACAGCTGACTGTGCCGGTAAGGGTGGCGCGTGCCGAACAGGTGATCGGAATTTCTCTCACAAAGGAAAAAGTGATTAGCCTTCTTGAAAGCATAGAATTAAATTTTGAAAATGAAGAAGGCGGTAAGCTGTATTTCAGGATCCCTGAATTCCGCAGGGAAGACATACAGAGGGAAATTGACCTTATTGAAGAAATAGCAAGGCTTTACGGATACGCTAATATCGAGAACGAATATAAATTCAAGCTCGACGTTTCCGCCCATATAGACTATCAGGACGATTACATAGATTTTCTTAACAATACGAGAGAGTATTTCATCGGACGAGGTTTCAATGAAATAATTTCATATTCACAGCAGGATTTCGCAAGGATAAACAAATTCTCATCAAAACCTGTACAGATAAAGAATCCGAATTCCGTTTTAATGAACGCAATGAGGGTAAATCTCATGTACGGCATGGCTTCTACGGTGCTCGGTAACATAAACGAAATCGGAAAAGATGCATCACTGCGGCTTTTTGAGATAGGCAGGGTATTCACTGATACAGGAAAATCGTTCACGGAGGACACTCATGCATGTTTTGCGTTATACGGCAGGAAAGATTACCGTTCGTTTGACTTAAAAGAGAGCAATTTTGACTTTTTTGACATCAAAGGCGAGCTGGGAATGTTCTTGGCTAAATTAAATATTGAAAATTATGAATTAATTTACTATAATGCTGATGGCGGGAACAGTTACTTTGAGATAAAATTCAGAAATTCGGTTCTCGGCGAGATCTGGATAATAAACAACAAGTCGTTCGAGGATTTTGACGCTGTTGAAGATTTGTACGTTGTCGAGTTAAGGCTCGAGAATGTATTCAGCGTATCAAAGAACGACTATTTGTACAGGGAAATTTCCAGATTTCCTTCCGCAAAAAGGGATATTGCGGTCGTAGCGGACAGTAAGACGCTTTATTACGACATGTACAACGTGATAAAGGAATCGGGCGGAAGCGGACTAAAAGACGTAAGTTTATTTGACATATACACTGACAAAAAGCTGGGAAGCGGAAAGCGCAGCATGACATTTTCGCTTGAATTCAGTTCGGAAGAGAAAACGCTGACAGACGATGAAGTCAGCGCGATGGTCGATAAAATAGTCAGGAATTTAAATAAAAAACTCGGAGTTACATTAAGGGCAAACATTACAAATGGATAACAAACCCGAAATAAACAGGGAAGAGCTTGCGAGGCTTCAGGGAATATTCAATCTCAGCCTTGACAACATGCTCAAGAAAGTGAACGCGCTTGTAAACAGGAACCGGGGACTTAACGACGAGAATCATCAGCTTAAGGAAAGCATAAAGGATTTAAACAACAAAATAACGGAATTGAAACTGCAGCTCAACAAGATGAATTCCGACACATTGTTCAAGGAAAAGGAAATTTCCGACCTTAAGAACATGCTGTTGAGCGCGGAAAAGAATACAACCAATATAAGAGACAAAGAGTTAGTAAGATCCAGATTAAAAGAATTGATCTCAAGGATAGACGTTCATTTAGAACAGTATGAAGATCAAGTACAAGATTTTGAAGATTAATTGGCTGGCAAAATTCAAAATTGAAAAATGAAAACTTCAGGTATTAAAGTAAAAATATTCAACAGTGATTACAACCTGCTGGGTGACAATCCCGCGGAAGTGGAAAGATATGCGAAGTATGTCGATCAGATAATGCAGAGGATAAATTTTCAGTCGCCTAACACGTCGGTAGAGTCCGTAGCCGTGGTATCGGCGCTAAACATAGCCGAATCATACTACAGGGAGAAGGACCAGAAAGCCGAGACACAGAAGGAATTCTATGATGCCATGAAGTCGAACATCTCGAAGATAGAAGAAATAACGAGATTAATTGACAATAATCTGTAGTTCTTTAAAATATATTACGGTTTTACCGCAAGCCAGCCATACATCAAACATTATATAGAACCATCAAATTTCTATAAGCCGGGAGGTTAGCTCTCAAGTGCTAGGTCAGGCCTCAATCTTCGGATTTGCTCTCCCGTCGAGGCGGGATAAAGAGCAGCGTTGGAAGACCGCGACACTTTGGCGCCCCCCACTGTTTGCTTACAAAGGTTCCTATATAACCTTTGATGCTGACTTGCGGTTTTTTTTTATACAAACTTAAATTAACATTAATCAGTAAACTTACATATATACAATATGCCGGAAATGGAATTATACATACTGCTTCCCATGCTTGTAGGATTGTGCCTTATAACATTTTTTATCGGATGGTTTATACAGGTTAAGATAAACAAGAACAAGATAGACGGCGCGGAAAACGTCGTCAGGAGAATGATGAAAGAAGCTGAAACGAAATCGGCTGAAATCGTATCGGAAGCGGAAAAACGGGCGCGCAACTTCAAGATAGACGCGGAGAAAGCGGCTCAGAATCTTAAAAAAGAAAAATTACTCGAGGTCAAAGACGAATTCTATAAGAGAAAACAGAAATTCGACGAAGAATGCAGAGCTCGCGACAGGGAGATTGGCGAGATCGAGAAGAAAATTAAAAGTGAAAAGGAAGCGGCGGAAAAAATCAAGAATGACCTTGTAGCGAAAGAAGCAAACGCGCAGCAGGCTTACAACGATTACAGCGCGAAAATTAAGGAATTCACAGAAAAGAAAGAGCAGGTCGACAAGCTTGAAGCCGAAGTCAATCATTTAATCGAGGAGCAGAAGACAAAGCTTCAGAGAATTTCCGGTCTTAGCGAAGAAGAGGCAAAGAAGATTCTCTTCGAAAGCCTTATGAACCAGGTAAAGCTGGAATCGGCCCAGAAGCTTCAGGAAGTCCGCGACCAGACCAAGCTCGAGGCGAACAAGATATCGAAGAACATCGTGATTCAGGCGATTCAGAGGTCCGCCGTCGACCACTCCGTGGAAACAACGGTAAGCGTTCTGCAGATACAGTCAGATGAACTCAAGGGCAGGATAATCGGTAAGGAAGGAAGAAACATCCGCGCGTTCGAGGCGGTAACAGGCGTCGACATCATAGTTGACGATACTCCCGAAGCGATTATAATCTCCGGATTCGATCCGTTCAGAAGGGAAATAGCAAGGATAGCCATGGAAAGGCTCATCGCGGACGGAAGGATACATCCTGCAAGAATCGAAGAAGTCGTTCAGAAAGTTGAAAGGGAGCTTAACGAGGAAATCATACGCGTAGGCGAGCAGACACTTATCGATATGGGAATACAGGGCGTAAACAGGGACATAATAACTCTGATAGGAAGAATGAAATACCGTTCGAGTTACGGCCAGAACGTACTCAATCATTCGATAGAAGTAGGCCACATTGCGGGTATCATGGCGGCGGAGCTTGGGCTTGACGCTATGATGGCAAAGAGGGCAGGCTTGTTCCACGACATCGGAAAGACCGTTGACAGGAGCATCGAAGGTCCTCACGCTTTACTCGGATACGATATTTCAAAGAGGTGCAAGGAGCATCCGATAGTCTGCAACGCCATCGGTTCGCATCACGATGAAATACCCATGGAGCATCCTATAGCGGTTCTCGTGCAGGCGGCTGACGCCATAAGCGGAGCAAGGCCCGGAGCGAGAAGGGAATCGGTAGAGGCGTACTCGAAGAGGCTCGAAAAGCTCGAGGCTATTGCGACATCTTTCGAAGGCGTTTCGAAGACATTCGCCATTCAGGCCGGACGCGAGGTCAGGGTGATAGTCGAGCAGGACAAGATAAGCGACGTTCTTCAGGACCAGCTTGCCGAGGATATTGCGCATAAGATTCAGGAAGAAATGGAATATCCGGGTCAGATAAAAATAAACGTAATAAGAGAGCGCAGAAGTATTGCTTATGCGAAATAAATTTTCTAATATACGATAAATTATTAATCACATATGGGGAGAAAATTCAAAGACAAAATCCTTGTCGGAGTAACAGGAGGAATAGGTTCAGGTAAATCCGAAGTATGCAGAATACTCGCGAAAAGAGGATACAGGGTAATATTCGCGGACCTGATGGCGAAGGAACTGTACAAAAAGAACAAGACACTTGCCGCCAAGGTCGTAAAGGCGTTCGGAAAGGGCATACTTAATTATCAGGGCGTAATCAGCCTCACGAAACTCCGGGAAGTTGTATTTGCCAACAAGAGAAATTTCAACAAGATAAACGAAATTGTTCATCCCATAGTGATTAAGTCGCTCATGGAGCACATCAAGAAACTGAAACAGCGCGTGATATTTATAGAGTCCGCGCTGGTTTTCGACACTTCTTTCCACAAGTATCTCGATTACAATATAATGGTATATTCGAACAAGAAGAACAGGCTGCAGAGAATCATGATGCGCGACGGCGCGAACAGGAAGGAAATAGAAAGAATAATGAAATTCCAGTTAGACGAAAAAATAAAAATAGAGAAATCAGATTTTGTAATAGTAAACAATAAATCGCTGGAAGAACTCACGGAGGAGGTCGAGTTTTTCAGCAGGATTTTAAACGCTCTAAAGTAAAAAACGGCGCAGTTCCGTCATGCGTTTATTCAAAACGGAACTTTAATGTTCCGATTCATAGTTGAGGTTCTAAACAGGAGGATTTGCATAGTTTATTTGTAATTGTTTTTTTTCTGTTACACAAACAAACTAAGGGAGAACAAACTATGAAAAAGCAACAAACCCTTCTAAGCTTGTTGATGTTTCTTCTTATGCCTTTGTTGGCATACTCTCAGAAGGACATTAACGAGACAAACACTACATTAGCCTACGATACGCCGGTTAACGGACCACAGGGAGGTACCTTACAATCGAACGTGGACAAGGCTCAACTCAAAACTCTTCTCAGTGAACTCAGAGCCGCGAGAAAGTCAGATAACATAACAGCAGCAAACGAAATAAGCAGCAGAATCGACGAATTAACCCATGCCTGGAAAAGCGGAGTAAATCTCAACGGACCTCAGGTTGTCGGCCAGATAATGAACGAACCTGTAAACGGCAGCCTTACCGACTACGGATTCACCGTTCTCGGTTACGACGGATACTGGTCGGCGGCAACTTCAACAGACAGAATCACAGGCAGAATTTACGTCGCCGCTACAAAGTATAACGGGGCGGGTTCCGACACTATGAAAATATTTTCATCTTCGAATGCGGGAGCAACCTGGACGTTGCTGTACAAGTTCGGATACGGCGGAACCGGCGTGCATTTCAGGACCGATGAATTAGATATCGAAGCCATCAACAACGGCACCTCGTCATATCTTTACATCGCGGGCGGGCTGGATTATTCCGGAACAGCATATTCATTCGTAAACAGAATTAAATCTGACGGAACAGAATTTTTTTACTCGTACCTTTACAATTCGGCCGCCGGCGTGAAGCACATGTATCCGAGGATTACGAGCGATAACTCGAATTATACCTCTGCAACCTACGTGTACATGGTATTAACGCAGGATTCGACGACAGGAACGACGCATCATCTGAAGACCAAATTTGTGCGGATTCAGAACCCGTTTGTCACGACCCCGACGCTTACTTACTGCAGTCAGAACGGGGGCGGCGGAGCATACTGGTGGAATGCTTCCGGAGTCGCGGATTCCACAGCACTTTACAACGACATTGCTTACAGCGACTCGCTTACGACAGACGTCATAATTACCGTAAGCAATTTCTACCGTCTCGGATTTAACAATCTGTACATGGCATATTCGAAGGATTACGGCGCCACGGCTCCATACTGGACTCCGCAGATAACTGAAACAAAGGTTAACTACAAACCCAGAATAGCCTTTACCGGACTGGACTCGACTTACGGTATGATTTGTTACACGAGACAATTCAGCGCGACCGACTGGGACCCGTATTATCAGAGGACAACAAATGACGGCTCGACCTGGTTGGGAGGTTATGTAAGTTCTCTTACGGATACTACATTTTACACAGATGTGACGGCAATCCCGAGGGTACCGAACACCTTCCGTATTGTATATTCAGTTTCGACTTCGGGAGCTACAGCGGATTTCTATACAAGGTCATTCAACAAAGGGGTATTCTTAACCTCTTTCAAATTAAATCCTATTCCTGTCAGCAACGGATTTACTCCCGGCAGGGCGGGATACCGGTACAGCACGGATTCCTGTTTCAGCATTTCGGAGGGCACGCTGGGCGGTTCAATTTTCGCTTACACCGGATGCTCGGGAACAGTTACAAATGCCGGAAACAACGGAACTCCGGTATCATTCAAGCTGGGGCAGAATTATCCCAATCCGTTCAATCCTTACACTAAAATTTCATATGCATTACCTAAACAGGGGCTTGTGACATTAAAAGTTTACGACGTGCTCGGAAAGGAAGTAGCAACGCTCGTAAACGAAATAAAGAATGCCGGAGAATACACCGTTGATTTTAACGCTTCATCTTTATCAAGCGGTGTTTACTTCTACAAACTTGAATCCGGGGCATACTCTGATATTAAGAAACTAACTCTGTTGAAATAACAGAAAAAATCTTTATCAAAACCCGGTACAGGTTTCCTGACCGGGTTTTTTATTAAACAAACACGAAAAAACGCTATTTTTAAGCTATTTTTGTGTTTCCAATAAATTATTAATAAATAACCCAAAAAAGTGTTTGAATTGGGAATTAAATACATATATATTTAGTTCAGATACATAATGAATAAAGCCCGCTGTTTATTCATAGCCGCTTAGGGGGGCGGATTTATTTTTACAAACAAAAATAAAGGGGGACAAATGAAACACCAAAAGACAATTACGTCATTCCTTGCGGTTTTGACCGTAATCTTCAGCACCACATTTTTATTCTCACAGGATATGCCTTACACTCTTTCTCAGGAAGAGGCAAGGATCAATGCTATGAATCTTGCTCCTGTGACAAACAAACCGACACTTGCAACCGAAAAGTACCAGCGTGTCGTATCTGCGGAAGAAACAGCAATAGTCCAGCAGATGAAAGTTCTTAAAGAATCGGGTAATCCCGACAACAGGGAGAGGATTCTTGAACTTCAGAAACAGCTTGACGGAATCACGGGTAATTTTGTGACAAGGTCAGACAACACTTACATCGGCGGCGGTACGTCATTTGCCGGCGGCGAGGTTTTTTACGATAATATTCTCATCAACGCCTCGAGAATATTCTCCGGAAACGTAAAAGCGATCGCGACGGCGACAGAGCGTCTCGGAACGACTGCCGGTAAGATCTGGGTAGCGGTAGCAATACCCGGACCCACTACAGGCGGCGATTCTGTAAAGGTCTTCTCTTCAGTGGACAACGGTATTCACTGGTCGCTCAACTATTACGCGTGGATGGGCGGAACAGACAGAATCATGTACGACCAGATGGACCTTGAGCTTATCGAAGCATCGACAGGCACGAAGTATTTCCATCTTATTTACGGACTCAGGTCGACGAACGGCACGGGCAGCTGGTTCTCCGGCGGCTGGAGCTTTTCAAACGCTTCATCCGGTAACCTCTGGGCGTTTAACTTCCCGGGCGGCGGTTCAGTGAACAGATATTATAATCCGAGAGTTACGTCGGACAATTTTATCTACACGACGAACGCGTATATTTACTGTGTCGCTTCGTACGACTCAACAACGGCTTCGGGCCATTTCAACGGTCAGAAGTTCGCGTATATGCTGAATCCGTACACAACGACACCGGTAATCACATATCAGTCGGGAATTATATGGTGGAATTCCTCGACCGCGATTGTGGAAAATCTTAACAGCGACATCGCTTGGTACAGAAACTCGAACGATTCTCTCATGTTCGTTTACTCGAACTGTCCGGACTCGACTAAGCTCTTCTTCTCGAAGATGGGCGTGGGCTCATATGTCGGCGGTTCGGCTGCAGGATTTATCGGCGGTTCGGAATCTAACGATAGAAAATCCAACGCGAATCTCGCCACGAACAACAACGCCAACGGTTCGATGATAGCGATTTTCAATCAGATCACTAGCGGCATTCAGAGAGTCAAATACTTCCGTTCCACCACATTCGGTTTCGGCGGCTCGTTTGCTCAGAGCGTTCTGCTTGGTTCGGCATCAACGACCAATTTCATGCCGACAATAACCGGTGTGAGAGGCGGAGATTCTTATTATTTCGCTTATATTTTCTGGGGTACAGGCGCTGATACATGCCAGCTGACGAAGGTGAATACTGGCGGTTCGTTCCTGGTGGACAGGCAGTTTGTCAACCCGAACGTTCTTCTGACGGGAACATGCGCTCCGAGGACGGGATACAGAAACGTTAACAACGACAGCTGTTTCGTCATCTATTGCGGAACAGGTCCTACGAACGTTTGGGCATCTTCCGGATGTTCAGGTTCAGTAACAAACGCGGGCAACAACGGCACACCTGTATCGTTCAAGCTCGGACAGAATTACCCGAATCCGTTCAATCCCGTAACGAAGATCTCCTATGCTCTTCCGAAACAGAGTCTTGTCACACTGAAAGTATACGACATACTCGGCAAGGAAGTAGCGACACTCGTTAACGAAACGAAGAATGCGGGCGAGTACACTGTGGAATTCAACGCTTCATCGCTTGCGAGCGGCGTATACTTCTACAAGCTTGAATCCGGTTCATTCTCGGACGTCAAGAAACTCACTCTTATAAAGTAAATAGTTTTTAATGCTTTGATAAAGCCCGTACTGCATCAGCAGGCGGGCTTTTTTATTAATTGGTAATTAGTAATTATTAATGAATAATTACACCCGGTATTTACGCACTTTCAGATGGTTTTCGCCCGATATTAAATACAGAGGGGGCGGAAATTTCCTAAATTTGAAATTGATTATTCCTTGCAATATGGTTAATTTAACGCAATTAGAAAGGAAAGGAGGTTCGTCTTCCACGGGCATCAAAGTTATAGCAGCAACGGAAGTATCCTGAACGGGAAAGTGCTGGTTTTAAATCAAAACTATGAACCTATAACGATATGCAATGTTAAAAGAGCGATTGTCCTGACTTATCTCGGCAAAGCAGAAGTGGTAAGTAATCTCGACGGAAAGATAGTAAACACGATATTCAAGAAATTCGCGTGTCCCAGCATCGTAAGACTGTCCGTTTTTGTCAGAGTTCCATACAAGAAAATTATTCTCTCCAGGAAAAACATACTCCGGAGGGACAATCACAAGTGCCAATACTGCGGATCCACAGTAAATCTCACTGTAGACCATATCATACCAAAATCAAGAGGGGGTGAAGATACATGGGAGAACCTCGTTACGGCGTGTATAAGGTGCAATAACCGCAAGGGCGACAGAACGCCGGAGGAAGCAAGAATGAACCTGAGAACCAATCCTAAAAAACCTTCCCATATAACGTTCATTAAGAATTTTGTGGGAGCGATAGATGAAGGCTGGAAGCCTTATCTTTACATGTGATTTCCCTAAATTAATATTATATCATTTTTACGCATGGATATACTAAATAAGAAAGTACTGATTCTCGGCGGCTGGGGACTTGTCGGCTCAGCCATTGCGAGAAAGATAACAGAAGGAAAGCCGAAACAGATAATAATCACCTCATTGTTCAGAAACGACGCTGAGCAGATCTGCAGGGAGTTTAATAAGGAGTATAGAAAGAAAAATCTTTTTGTCCCCGCGTGGGGAAACGTCTTTGTCCGCGAGGAGTTCAAGGACATGGACATGGAGGAATATCTTAAGGACGATAAAAAAAGAGCGAAATACATAAACGACATAGTAAACGAGCTGGACGACAGGATGCTGAAAGAGTCAGCGATGTACATACTGCTTGAAAAGTTCAAGCCGGATATAATAATCGACTGCATCAACACGGCGACTGCAATTGCATATCTTAACATATACAAGTCGTTCTACGACTTGCTTAAGGTAGCCAACAGCAAAGAAAGGAATTTTGACAAGCTCAAGGAATACGCGGAAAGAATGATATGCTCGACATACGTTCCTCCTCTTATCAGGCACGTGCAGCTTCTTTACAATTCGATGCTTAAGTTCAAGACAAAGTTTTACTTCAAGGTAGGAACCAGCGGCACAGGCGGCATGGGACTGAATATTCCATTCACGCACAGCGAAGAGAAGCCTTCAAGGGTGCTTTTAAGCAAGTCGTCGGTTGCGGGCGCGCAGACGCTTCTTCTTTTCCTAATGGCGAGAACTCCTGACGGACCAAAGATAAAGGAGATAAAGCCAACCGCCTCGATAGCCTGGAAGAAGATCACATACGGCGACATAAGAAGAAAAGGCAAACCAATTACGGTATTCGAGACGGACTTTAATAAAGCTGAAACTCTCAAGAGCAGTTTCGCAGCAAGAGACGAGAATGAATTCAGGAAAAAAGGCTCGCTTAAGACGGTATACATCGATACAGGCGAGAACGGTATTTTTTCAAGGGGTGAATTCGAGGCAATCACAATGAACGGCCAGATGGAATTCGTCACTCCCGAGGAAATTGCTGAAAATATCTACCGGGAACTGACGGGAGGTAACACCGGAAACGACATTATCAGCGCGCTGGATTCATCGGCAATGGAGCCTTCATACAGGGCGGGTTTCCTGCAGCACAAAGCCGTAGAGAAAATCAAAGAGCTTGAGAAAAAGAACAAAACATATTCAGTTGCATTCGAAATGCTCGGGCCTCCGAGACTTTCGAAACTTCTTTTCGAGGCTCATCTGCTGAAGCTTATATACGGAAATTTCTGGAAATTCCTTAAGGACAATCCGAAAAACACTACGAAGAAAGTTCTGGAACTAATAAAGAAAAATTCTTCTTTAAGAAATGAGATAGTATCGATAGGAATCCCTATTCTTCTGCCGGACGGTAAGAAGGTATTAAGAGGACCCGATATGAAGATTCCCGCGCTCGCCAAAGGCGAAACGCTTAAACTCGACAGGAAGAAAGTTGAAAAATGGACGTACGACTGCTGGGTTGACATGCGGGAAAGCAACTGGAAAAACTGGAAGAAGCGCTTTGAGACAATTATCAAGCAGACCGACAGCAATTTTGACGAACTTTTCAGTTCCAGAGTGACGTTCAGCCACGATTACTGGCACAACTTCAACGAGATAAACATCGGCAAGATAGTAGGCTGGATTTTTATCAACGAAGAAGAAGGCCTCAGAATGAAAGGCTGATACAACGGTTTAAAAAAAACAGCAAAGAATCTGCATCCTCCGCCTGAACGGGGGATGCAGTTTAAAGTTAAAAGAGGATTTTAAAAAAATAAACAAAACATAATTGAACAACGTACTTAGCATACTGATTTTTCTGCCGATTGCGCTTTCGGTTCCGGCACTCTTTTTCCCGAGGCGGAATGAAAGCCTGATGAAGATATATTCACTCGCGGTTTCTCTTTTGACATTCGGTTTTTCTATTTACGTGTACTTTCTTTTTAATCCGGATACGGGCGACTACCAGTTCGTCGAAAAAACGATGTGGGTTAAGCTCATAAATTCCTATTACTTTGTGGGCATTGACGGTATCTCTCTGATCCTGATTCTGCTTAGCACGCTCATTTTCCCTGTTTCTATAATCGCCTCGTGGAACACAATAAAAACAAGGATAAAGGAATTTTACATACTGCTTCTTGTGCTTGAAGGAGCGCTTATAGGCGTTTTCTGCTCGCTCGATCTGATACTTTTCTACGTATTCTGGGAATTCATTCTCATTCCGATGTACTTCCTTATCGGCATCTGGGGCGGCGAGAACAGGATCTACGCGGCGGTAAAGTTCTTTTTGTATACAATGTTCGGAAGCGTTCTGCTGCTCATAGGCATTATATGGCTTGCTATGATAAACCAGCAGTTCACGGGCGTTATATCGTTTGACATAACGACGATTCTTACTAATTCTATTTACATTCCGCCTGACAGGCAGATATATCTTTTCATACTGTTCACTCTTGGTTTCATGATAAAAGTCCCGTTATTCCCGTTCCATACATGGCTGCCGGACGCTCACGTGCAGGCGCCTACAGCGGGAAGCGTAATTCTGGCGGCTCTTCTTCTGAAGATGGGGACTTACGGTATAATCAGATTTTCAATGAGCCTTTTCCCTGTTGCTTTCGTTAAGCTCACGCCGTACGTGGCAGTCCTGTCGGTGATCGGCATAGTTTACGGAGCATTGCTGTCTATCGTTCAGAAGGACATGAAAAAACTCGTCGCATACTCTTCGGTGAGCCATCTCGGATTCGTCGTGCTCGGCATTTTCGCTCTGACTGTGGAATCAATGCAGGGAGCCGTGATACAGATGGTAAATCACGGTCTTTCAACGGGCGCGCTCTTTCTTATAGTTGGAATGCTTTATGAGAGAAGGCATACAAAAGAGATAGCCGCATACGGAGGCATAAGGAAAGTTATGCCTGTGTTCGCCGGTCTTTTTCTGGTTGTCAGCCTGTCGTCGATAGGTCTTCCCGGTCTGAACGGATTCATAGGTGAGTTCCTTATACTCGCCGGCTCATTCGGCTCTTTTAATTTCGGCACCTACTGGTACACGATAATATCATCCACCGCGGTTATTTTCTCCGCCGTGTATCTGCTCTGGCTTTACCAGAGGGTAATGCTCGGACCTCTCGATAAAGAGGAAAACAAGTCTCTGAAAGATCTGAACAGACTCGAATACGTTTCACTGCTACCTTTAATTGTTTTCATAATATGGATAGGCGTATATCCGAACACTTTTCTCCGGTTAACTGAAAAGAGTGTAAAAAAGACTCTGATTAATTATGACAGTTCAAAGATAAAGACCTTGAAGGAAATTGAATTCAAAAAAGTTCAGGAAGCGCCTAATTGATGGCGGATAAACTTATCATAATACCGTTCATAGTGCTTCTGCTTTCGCTGGCGCTTTTTCCTGTAGCGGCTCCGAAGTGGTGGCATAAGAACTATCCGAAGCTTTCGATAATCCTTGCCGTAACTGTTATTATTTATTATCTGTTCGCGGCTGACGGGATTGAGAAGCTTACGCACGCGATATTGGATTACATAAGTTTCATTGCGCTGCTCTTCAGCCTGTTCGTGGTTTCCGGAGGCATTTTCATAAAGATAAAAGGGAAGTCGACTCCGTTAAGGAACGCAGTGCTTCTCGGGCTGGGTTCGGTCATATCCAACATATTCGGAACGACGGGCGCATCGATGCTGCTTATACGGCCGTATCTCGATTCGAACAAGTACAGGATAAGGCCGTATCATGTAATATTTTTTATTTTTCTTATCGGCAACATCGGCGGTTCGCTGACACCGATCGGCGACCCTCCTCTTCTGCTCGGTTTCATCAAGGGAGTTCCTTTTTTCTGGGTGTCGGAGCATCTGATTTATGTATGGCTGTTTGCGACTGTTCTGCTTATATCCGTTTTCTTCATCTTCGATTACAGGAACTTTCGTAAAGTCCGGCACGCTCTTCAGCACGATATAGAGGAAGAGGGCGAAAAGGTTACGGTTCTGGGATACAGAAATCTTCTTTTTCTGGGCATACTTGTGGCATCAGTATTTCTTCAGAAGCCATTGTTTCTCCGTGAGGTGATAATGGCTGCAGTCGCTTTCGTATCTTACAAAATGACGCCGAAAGACATACACGAGCGAAATCATTTCAATTTCGAGCCCATTAAGGAAGTCGCGTATCTGTTTTTCGGTATATTCGTAACCATGATACCCGCTCTTGCGTATATGTCAGTGAACTCGAAATCGTTCGGGCTTGACAATGTGCACAGCGTTTACTGGTTCACGGGAATACTGACAAGTTTTCTTGATAACGCCCCGACGTACATGAATTTCCTCACGGGCTCTATGGGAGCGTTCGGGCTGGCAGCAGGCAGGGCGGAAGACGTTGTCAGATTTTCCGTAGAGCATCCGGAGTTTCTGAAGGCAATATCAGTATCTGCAGTATTTTTCGGAGCTATGACATACATAGGAAACGCCCCGAATTTCATGATTAAATCGATAGCGGAGCACAAAGGCGTGAAAATGCCGGGATTTTTCGAGTACATGTACAAATATTCTATAATAATTCTGCTGCCGTTGTTTTTTCTTGTTTGGGTTGTTTTCTTTAAATAAAACTATCGAAAATTAGGAACTAATTTCCTATTTTTATGTATATAATAATAAATCAAGGATATGAGCAATAAAAAGATAATTATTCCGATATTTATCGTCACGATAATACTCGCCATAATTGCGGGAATGAAGATACAGACGGCTATGTCTGACGATAAAGTCGATGAGCAGGCTCGCAAGTTCAAGGAAGTGCTGAACATCACGTCAAGATATTATGTTGACAACATCGACACTCAAAAACTTACTGAAGCGGCTATCAAGGGGATGCTTGAAGAGCTCGACCCGCATTCAATCTATATAAGTTCAGACCAGTTAAAGAGAGTCAACGAAGAATTTCAGGGAAGTTTCGAAGGCATAGGCGTAGAGTTCGACGTTATCAACGACACGCTTACTGTAGTATCGCCCATAAGCGGCGGCCCGTCCGAAAAGCTCGGTATACTCGCGGGCGACAAGATAGTGAAGATAGACGGAGCTTCATGCGTGAAAATCTCACGTGAGGACGTTCCGAAGAAACTCCGCGGGCAGAAGGGGACGCAGGTAAAATTAAATATCGTAAGATACGGTCTGAAAGACCAGCTTGAATTCACGGTAACGAGGGACAAGATTCCTCTTTACAGCGTAGACGCATCGTTCATGTTCGATAACGAGATAGGTTACGTAAAGGTATCGAGATTCGCAGCGACGACATACGATGAATTCATGCAGGCGATGAACAAACTGAAGGGTCAGGGAATGAAGAAAGTAATTCTTGACCTTCGCAGCAATCCTGGCGGCTATCTTGAGATGGCGTTCAGGATGGCAAGCGAATTCCTTCCCGCGGGAAAGAAAATCGTTTACACAAAGAGCAGGATAAGGGAATTTGAAGAAGAGTATAAATCCTCGGGCGGCTCGTTCTCGAACATACCGCTTGTGCTTCTGATTAACGAAGGTTCGGCATCGGCGAGCGAGATTGTCGCCGGAGCGATACAGGACTGGGACAGGGGGATTATCGTCGGAGAGACTTCATTCGGCAAGGGGCTTGTACAGAGGCAGTTTGACCTCTCGGACGGCTCGGCATTCCGCGTGACTACCGCGCGTTATTACACGCCTTCCGGAAGGACTATTCAGAAGCCTTATGAAGGCGGAAAGTACAAGGACCCGATGAAGCTCGACACTCTCGAGGGCGATAATTTCTCTCACGAGAAAGATACAAAAGACACATCCAGGCCGGTGTTCAAGACATTCGGCGGAAGGACTGTGTTCGGCGGAGGCGGTATAACTCCGGATTATTTCGAGAAGCTGGACACGCTAACAAGGTACACTGTACAGTTGAGAAGAATCAACGCGATATATGAATACACGGAGAAGTACATGCTTAACAACAGGAAGAGCATCGAGTCAAAGTACAAGAATTATCTTGATTTCAAGAACGGGTTCACTGTTACACAGGACATGCTTGACGGTCTTGTAAGCCTCGGAAAATCGAAGAACATTGAGTTTGACAGGGCAGGTTTCGACCACGACAGGGACTTCCTCGTTACTTCGCTTAAAGCGCAGATAGCGAGAGATATCTGGGGCAACGAGGGTTATTACGCGCTGTTCATGTATTCCGACGAGCAGGTAACGAAAGCAATAAGTCTTTTTGATTATGCAGTAAAACTAATAAAGGGTAACAATTAGAGGTAAAATTTGCGCAAGGCGGTTTCGACATTAATCGTCTTATTACTCTTCACGGCGGCTTATCCGCAGGATAAGATAGTCGAGGTAGGCGAGGAACTTAATTACTCGGTTTATTACGGGTTTATCAAACTCGGCGAAGTAAAGTTCAAAGTTACGGGAAGGAATAAAGACGGCAAGAACGATTTAATCACGGCGACGGCGTCAATAAAGAGCTTTGACGCGATTCCGATGATTAATATCAATTATATTTTCGAATCCGTAATGCTTTCCGAAAAGAACGAAGTAAGGTCGACGAAATTTACCGCGACGGAATTCAAGGAAAAGTCGATCACAAACATATATTACACTTTCGATTACGACAACGAGGAAATCAGGACGAGGAAGGAAGTCGACGGGCTCACTGACGCAGAGCAGACGATTAACATCGAGAACAAGAAAATGTACCAGGACGGTCTCTCGCTGTTGTACAACGCAAGGCTGCAGTCCAAGGCAGACAGGAACAACCAGAGGTTCAACGTTCCTGTTTACATAAACGAAAAGGAATCGTCTGTCCGTTATTCATTCTCGCAGAAACCAGAGGAAGTGGAAATAGACCTTGAGGATTACGGCATAAAGTGCGTCAGAGTGGCGGGAGTAGCCGATTTCGTGGGCGTATTCGGTCTTACGGGGGAATTCGCAGGATGGTTTTCGGACGACGAATTCAGGGTCCCAATAAAGGCGAAATTCAACGTTACGATCGGAAGCATAACGCTTGAACTTGCCTCGTACAAGAAAAAAAGCTGGAAAGCCCCTGTTTATAAATAAGTTAATTGAAAAATTACACCTCTTTGAGTAAATTATCCATTAAACTTCTTAACATTTTATGAAAAAATATTATTTGCCGGTTATATTATTTATCCTTTTAGGTGTTTGTAGCGCATATTCGCAGGATGCACAGG